>DAOVMP010000086.1 GCA_030630695.1 Candidatus Woesearchaeota archaeon | reverse complement strand
TAATTGTTTATTATCTAAAATAGAAGGAATGCCGCCATACTTTCTAATCATCTGCATTGCAGTAACCGTATTATCTAATTTAGTTATTATTGTGAAATCACCAAACTCTGCAAATAATTTTCTCTGCATTTCAAACAATTTACTATACGGATTTAATTTTTCAAAATCATCTGACAGAACTGCCAAATTAAATTCAATTGTTTTTGAATTGAAATCAATCTTAGCATAATAAAAAAAGTATAATTCGTTCTCTGAAACAATATTGTATGAAAACTCTAAAATATTTCCTTCCAAGTTTTCAACTAAATCAGTAATATTAAAAGTTTTTTCAGGATAAACTGTTTCTAATAATCTCCTAACAAACTCAGAATGCATCTCAGGCATATAATGCTGCAATGCACTCAACGGATTACTTTGGAAATTAGGCTCTGCAAAGTATTCCACTAATTTAATTAATTCTTCATCAACATCAAAATGTATTAATCTTTGAGCAGGATTTGCATAAATAATTGGTGTTTTCTTTGCATACAATTCTGTTTCCTCTGTTTCTTGCTGTTCTTGTTCTGGCAAAATATATGCTTGCTGTTCCTGTATTAATCTTGCTTCTTCCTCTGCTCTTGCTTCAGAAACTGATTTTGAAATAGCAGTATTAAAAACACCAGCAGTTCCTGTGCCGCCAGCAGCAAGATAAGAAGTTGATTCTTCTGCTAAAGCTACTTCTTGCGTTGCTAAACTTGAAGCCACACTTGCTGTTGCAATACCTGCAACTGCCTCCCTCTCTTCAAATACACTTACATCAGTCATGTAATTATCAGGGAAATTCGCATACGGCGAATAAACCTCTTCTTTTTTATCTTTAGGCTGAGGAATTCCTTTTAAAATTCCTAATGTTGGTTCATCTGCTTTTATGAAATCATTCTGTCTATAACCTAGTTTAGATTGTTTAATTGCTCCCTGCTCTGTAGCTTTGTAAACAATAAAACCAGTATCTCCAATATAATACGGCTGTAATGAAACATAATCCACAACATCTATACCTTCCTGACCGTCTCTTGCAATAGTTATTTCAATCAATGAAATCATCTGACCCAAATTAGCAAAATGTTTTTCACTAAAACCATCAAAGCTGTAAACTTCTGTTCCTGAAGGCAAATCAATTGACTGTTTTGGCTTGCTTACTGTTGTTCTTTGAATTGCATCTAGATGCATCTCATCTAAAATAGGATCTTCGGTTTCTCTCTGAACAACAGGACCCAAACATTCTCCAGTAACAGGATCTCTACCTTCAAAACAAACTTCTTCACCTGAAACTACTGCACCAGAAATATCAACAAATCCATCATTATCTAATTCAACATTTAAGTTATCATCAACTGGTTGTGTTCCTGCATCAATTGGCGGCGGGTTTTCAGCCATTTTCAAGTCAAAATATTCATTTTCAACACACTTACAATAAGGATCAATAAGCAACATAAACGGATCAACACAAGACGGACCTAAACTTTGTTGACAAATATCAAAATCAGTTATTTGTTCATCATAATCAATAACTTTATCTTCTGAAGAAAGCTCTTCTTCAATAGATTCTTTAGATTCAATACACGTGCAATAGAACGGATCAATTATTTCATTTTCCTTGCAAACCAAATCATCAGGACATTCCCAATCTTTTGATTCACACAAACAAACTTCAGGATTAACAATTTTTCCATCTTCGCAAAATAAATCAGGACATTCTTCTCTTTGAACTGTTAAATCATCTGAAACTTTTTCTTTTTCTGCTGCTTCCTGCATTTCTTTCCAATAATCATACTCTGGCTTGAAAACAAAAACAACTGTTTGACCAGGCATAATCATTCCAGGATTTCTTCCTTGCGCAGCACCTTCCTGAATTAATTTTCCTTCTTCGGCCATATATGCCTGTACTACAACATCTTCTTCAAAACCCAACTCAACTGCTTGTGAAACTCTTTGATCAAATGAAACAGCTCTTGCAGCAATATTATTTCCAACAGTCACCCCTCCAGTTATCAAAGAATCATACGACCTTGTTAAAGTACTAACACTTGTTTGAGTTATTTGTTTAGCAGCATCATAAGTTCTTGCTATTTTGCTTACGTCTGTTCTACTTGCATCATCTTCTATCAACCCCTTACTTGGCTTAATTAAATGCTGCACACACATACAATAAGGCTTTGTTGTTAATTCAACTCTATAATTTTCATTCTTTGGCGTGCATGTTGGACCTAATTCTTTTTTACACATTCCTATATCTTTAATTTCTGGCCTGGATACACTAATAAAAGAGTCCTGTGGTAATGCGGGTTTTTCTTCAACAGAAACAAAACCTTCTTCATTTAATTCGCCTGGCGCGCCCACACGCCCGTAATAAAAGAAACCAGGGAAATACACTTTTAACATTAAATTCAAATCATGAGGAACATCATCATTATTCATTATTTCTACATACGCATTATGATCTACATTATCAAAAACAATTTCAGTAATTGCCAAAGGCAATTCTTCTGTAGGCAATGTAGGATAATAATGCTGCTCAGGAGGAGAAGTATCTCTATACGGTTTACTCTTATGTATAGGATATCTTTCTTTACCCCAAGTAAAATAATCTACATCATATAATCCTCTTTCTTCATCAGCATAAAACAACATAATAGTTCCTTTATCCTCATCTAATCTAGGCCTGCCTTTTTCTAAACTTCCTAAAACATCAACCATTTTAGGCTTGCCCTTGCTTGTTTGTTTTTTCTTTGGTTTAAATTCCTGTTTTTTATTTTCTCTAGCTAGTTCTGCTTTTTTTATTTGATCTTCAGGAACAACCTCTCTTATCGAAGGATATTTTGTAATCAAATTATTTATTGATTCTCCAGACATACCACTAAAAGACGCGCTGCCAGCGGTTGCTCTTGCTACCGTCTGCGTTACTTCTGCACTTCTTTCTAATGCTTGATCATAAACAGAACCCCCTGTTAAACTAGTAAAAGTATTTTTTAACACACTCAAACCAATAGCAGAAGGATTATTAATTTCTATCTCTCTTGCAAATTCTCTAACATCTTGTACCGGTATTTGAGCAATAGGCAAAGTATCAATGAAATCACTTGGTAAGTTTTCTTTATATAACTCATTAGCAGAAGGCATAACACTTTTTAACGCATCCATTGCTTTAGCAGTAGGCATGTCTCCTACATCATAATCAACATCAACACCAAACTTATTCTTAATATTTTCCGGAGTATCAATAGCAACAACTTTAAATTCGCCAGGATTAATCGCGCCACCAGGGAATTTGAAAATAAAACCACCTAATGGTTGACCTTCATAATAATGCGCCGTAATATCTTCCTGCGAAGCATCTGTCAAATAATAATTAGACAAGTCTAATGAAATATCCAAAGGATTATAAATTTCAATAAAACCTAACTCGCCTGATTTAATTTCTGTTAATAACATATGTATACCGCAAGGAGGAGCACAATCTCTTCCACCCCCTCCGCCACCACCACCATTACAAATCGCAGCCCAAAACGCATCTTGTTCAAGATCGCCAGTTGTGCTTAATTGACTATGACTTCCAGTAACATCTACAAATCCTGTATCGCTTTCTGTAGAAACCTGTGTTTTTGTTTCTTCAACTGCAGATGATTGAGCACCACATTGTTGATTTGCAATTTCTTGATCAGTATATTTGTCTTTAACATCTGAGTAAGACATTTCTTCTGAAGAAGCATCACTTGGTTCTAATAATTCAAAAGGCGGACTTAATTGTTGAGGCAATCGATTAGCAAGATCATTAATTAC
>DAOVMP010000055.1 GCA_030630695.1 Candidatus Woesearchaeota archaeon | reverse complement strand
TTCTCAACAAGCCAAACAAATGTCTTAAATTTAAATCTTTTTCAGCAACAATCCCTTCAATCTGATAAAAATCAGCATTATGCGTGGCATCAATAACATCTTTTCTAAAACAACGAGTAATGCCAAAATATTTTCCAGGAATCTTTAAATCAGCTGAAGCAAGCATACGCGCAGAACAGGCAGTTCCCTGCGATCTTAACACTAATCTATGAGTTCTTGCTGTGTCAAACTCGTAATTCCATCCCTTGCTTCCTGTTCCAAAACCGTTTTCATGAGCAGCTTTAACTTTTTTAACCAAACCTTCATCTAATTTTGCCCTTTTAGGCTCTTTAACATATAAAGCATCATGAATATCTCTTGCAGAGTGAAACTGAGGCATGTATAACGCATCCATGTTCCAGAATTCAGATTCAACCAACGGACCTGTCATTTCGGAAAAGCCCAAAGATAAAAATTTCTTTCTAACATCATCCAGAAAAATCCTATATGTCTGCTTTTTGCCAGGCCAAATCTTAGGAACATTAATAGCAACATCATATCTTCTAAAAGTTTTATTTCTCCAATCTCCAGATCTTAACAGCTCTGGTCTTAAAACATCAATAACCTTGTCATCGCCCAAACCCTGCGCAATAATATCACTGCCTTTTGCCAACAGTTTAACATGTTTTAACTTCTGCATCTCAATCTTAACAATATTTTTTCTTTTCTTCAGATTTTGCAAAGCTAATTGTTCTTCAGATTTCAAAGACTTAATATCCAAAGGAAAACCATTTTTTAAGAATTTCTCTTCTAAAAACTCTTTTTTCAGCCATTTCAAGCCCTCATCAGTAAGCTTTATTCTCAATTCTTTGTTCTTAATAATTATAACCATTGCTTTTTTTCTTAGAATTCCTAAACAACTATTTAGTTCATCTTTAGAAAGCTTTGTTAGTTTTTCTAAACGAGAAATAGATAATTCTCTTGTCTTTAATGCATTAATAAACAATCTCTCTGGAAGCCCTGTTTTAATATATTTCTGGCCATTCTTATCCACATTAACAACCTCTTTTAGTTCAGTAGAAATCTTGACTATCTTCTTGTTTTCCATCCACTGCAGAGCGCGCATTACTTCAACTTCTTTCAAACCGGTAGCCGTAACAATCTCTGGCAAAGTCTTGTAAGAATCTAAAACAGGCAGAACTTTACGTTCAAGCGGATGCAGAGTATCAATAAGTTTTTTTATGTCAGCCATGGTCAAAGCAACTCGTCAAAAGAAAATAAAAATCAAGGCTTTTTCATGGATTTCCATGCAGTGTCAAACAAATTATCCAAAGCCTTAGCAAAAAAAGGAGTGTTCACCCAAATACCAACATCATATGTTGGATGAACTTCCTTGTCATCTAAAATCATAAACACAATTTCTTTGCTGTCAACAACACAAAATCTTGCCTTACTATCTGCATTACGAACTTCTGCAACAGAGGATATATCCTTCAAAGCCCGCTTTGTCTCTTTTGTAAGAGGCGCAGCAATTCTTATTTTAACTCCTTTTTTCTTTAATTTTTCTAAAACAGGCTTAAGGCCTTCAACTTTTCTCAGAAAACCCTGAGAAGTTGTCATAAGGGTAACAGACTTTGAAGCGCTACGGATTGTTCTCTCAAGATGATTATACAAATTATGGCGACCTTTCAAGCTTCCGCTTAAATCAGCAGGCTCGATAAGCTCGATTCCCTGGGTATGCAGAGAATTAAGCTCTCCAAGAACATTATTAGATTTAAGCTCTTCCAAGCGCTTAATCTTCTCTTGCGCATGTGCAAACATGTTCTTTTTAACACGCTCTAAAACTTCAGCAGGAGGAACAGCGATATATTTTATCGGTTTTCCCAGTTTCATAATAACAAAACCTTTGCGCTCTAAACTTTCAAGAACATCATAAGACCTTGAACGAGGAACATTAGCAATGTCAGATAATTCACCAGCAGTTGCAACTCCTCTCGACAACAAACCAGTCCATATTTTTACCTCATACAGATTCAATGAGAAAAAACGTCTTAACTTACTTAAAAACTCTTCTTTAACAATCATATATACCTCCCCCCTTTTTTGTTATTAGGCTGAGGTAAACCAACATTACTATTAAAATGTTACGGTTTTTCGGCACTACGCAAGGGGGACTGTTACCAGAGAGTGAAAATATTTCACAATCTGTTGTTATTATACAATGCTAAACTGGTTATGTATATAAATATTTAGGCAATAAAGAATATATTTCCTAAAATATAGAGAAAATACCGACGATTAATACGATAACTGAAATCTTAACAGCCCTGCAATGCCCCCAAGGCCTTTTAGCTTTTTACCGCCTTCGTGATCCCCCAGTATTATCATAATTTTACCTCTTGCATTGTCCACAGATTTCATTATTTGATCAAGAATCTCAAATTTATTCTCCTGCCGGTATTTCTGTATTAGATTATCTGTTATTAACAAGGTTTCCACAGCGCCCAATTCTGCGGCTTTCTTTGTTTCTTTCAAACCATAAACTGCTTTTGCGTTTTTTGAAATTTCTTGTAATAATAACTCTACTGCTTTGATTTCTTTAGAAGTTCTTTCTAATTTTAACGCTTCTTTTGTCTCATCTCTCTTTAAAACTTCAGTAATTGCAGATTCATCAGCAGAAGAACATGATGCTTGAATGATTTTCTTTTTTAAATCACTGTTTTTTAATACTTTCATCAATTCCTCTTTCCAAAACGCCGGACTTGCAATGATAATCCGGTCTAATTTATGTCTTTTATCATAATCTTCCAACTGTTTTATTATTTTTTCGTAAAATCCACCTTTGGGTTTTGTATCAACTGCTTTTTTAGCAACATCTCCTTTGATTTTTGACAATAAGCGGTATCCTGTCCGGGTCATCAATGCAAAAAAAGACTCTTCTCTATCAAAAACACAGATTAAAATCTTTGGCAATTTGGATTGCGCAGCTTCTTTTAACCGATCAATCTGATAAGACAACCATTTCTGCTTGTTTATATTTATTCTAGTCCCTATTTCTATGCTAAATGAATGATGAGAACCTTTTGAAACATCTTCAGGACCTTCTACAATCGTTCCTAACACTCTTAACGAATTTGTTGTTTTTGAAAACTCTATTTTTTCTGCTTTTATTTTCATAAAAACAGATTTTCTTACAGATTCTTTTTCAGCAGAACCCAATTTCATCTTTCTCAAAGTTCTACCACTAACTAAATCATTTGGTTCAATTAAGGTGCTCAAATACCATAGATCATCATTTGACTCCACAGCCACCTTTACTTCTCCTTTCTTTATGTTAGTCATTAATACTTTCATATTCTCTGTATAAAATAGTTAACTGTTTTAAAACTTATGATAAAAACTAACTTTTAAAAAGTTAGAATCAAAGGCATTCCTTGTTCATGCCCGAGAAGCATTCTAACATCTGTTTGCTTCTCAAACAGAGACTAAACTCTTCTCTCGCCTTCACAACGTCATGCCATAAAAATAACAAGATTTAAATATAGAATATTCTAAAAACACTATATATAGGTATTGTAAAATTATTAGACTAGTTTATATAGGCAAACGATTTATATTCAATAAGTTTACGAGATAGAAAAAATCAAGATTTTTTCTATAATACTCTAAAAAAAGGTATCGCCAAAATAAGATTTCGGTGGGGTTATCAAAAATTTACGATTTTTGAGGTGAATAACTATGAAAAAAAGAGGTCAAAAAGCAGTTCCAGGCAGTGCAGCAGGCGCACTAATCGGACTAATAACTATTCTAATCATATTCTACATAATACTAATACCTCCTGCAGAACGAGAGAAATTACTTGGAGACGACTCACCCATAATTGAAATCTCTGGAGATATACTTTTGCAAGAATATGTTGGTCGTCTTACCGAAGCAGGAGATGATTCACAAAAACATCTTGTTCCCAATGTATTCTTAAAAGAAATAACAGAATCAACAGTTCTTACGCAAGAAAACTCATTTATGATAAAAAAAGGACTTAGCACACAATATAAAACCCTTGACTTTTTTCTAGAAGACCCAGAACATGTTGACAATGTTCTTATAAGCTTTAACACACCACAACACACAGGAACACTAAAAGTAATTTTCAATGATCACGCCATATTTGAAGGCCAAATAGACACAGAAAGCCCGCCGCCAATCCGCGTAAGCAAAAACTATCTTGAAGCCAACAATAAAGTAGAACTTCAAGTGCTTGGTTTTGGAGTTCCTGCCAAAATATACTCTTTTGAAAACTTTAGAATCATTGGAGATTTAACAAATATCAAAAAACAAGAAGCAAGTCATTTGATTTCCATCAGTGATTCAGAATATGACAACTTAGATAAATCGTATTTAGATTATATGCCAATATGCAATCAAAACAATGTAGGTGTTCTTGAAGTCAGCTTAAATGAAAGAGAACTTATTTCCGGCGTACCAAACTGCAATAGTTTAGCACGAATTGATTTATATACTGACGATTTAAAACTTGGTCGTAATGAAATTTCCTTTAAATTAATAAGCGGAACAATAAATTTAGAACAAATACGTCTAAAAACCTTTTTGAAAACAGAAGAAGGATGGTCAAGATACTTCTATGTATCAAACGAACAATATTCTGATATTTCATCTGGTTCTGCTAAATTAGAAATAGAATTTGCAGATGACGGATACATAAAAGAAGCAGACATGACTCTAAACGGCGAATTGCAAAATATTGATCAACGAGAACCATACTTTGTGCGAGACATAAGCTCTGTGATAAAACAAGGAAATAATTATATTTCTATAAAACC
>DAOVMP010000077.1 GCA_030630695.1 Candidatus Woesearchaeota archaeon | reverse complement strand
TTCTTTTAAATCCTAAAACTTGCCTTTTGTGTGGGGTTAATGGAAACACGTCATATTCTTCTAAAACTTTTCTGTATAATTCCATGCTTTTTTGTATAGAATCTAAATCTCCATCCAAAGCAAACTCTTTTGCATCTTTTTTAATCTGATTACAAAATTCATTTATTGCTTGTTTAGAAATATTTTTCGAATCTACATTTAATGCCTGATCTAGAGTCAACGGAGTTTTGTCTGAATTGAATCTAAGCCTTACTTTTTCGTGGTTATCATGCGTTATGAATAAGTCCATAATCGGAAAGCTTTGGTAAATTATTCCGAAAATATGCTCTCTTGTCATGTCTGAAAAATCATGTCCGTTTGTTTCTATTAATTTGGTCATATAATCAACAAACTCAACCATGTTGTTTTCTGTGCCAAGCTCTTCTTGATTATGCATCTCTATAAAGTTAGAATATCTTTTGATAAATCTTGTAGAATTTTCATTATTTTTAGCGTTTAAATATATGATTTCGTTATCTGTTTTCATAGTATCACAAAAGTTTAATATGTCGTTTCGTGAGCAATAGAAATCGCGGGTGTGGGGGGATTGCTATGCCCACTAACGACTTATTACTGTTTAGTAGTAATTAGGAGTATTTAAAGCTTTTGGTTTTTTAGTTACTGGATGGTGATTAGAATTAATTATTTCACAGAAAAAACCATATATGCTGCAGAATCATACATAAACTTCCATAATCCTGGATTTAAGGCCTTGAAAATAATATTTCTTTCATGTTCTTGAAATGTTTCTTCTGTTCCTGGCATTGAACCGCCCATTTCATTTTTCATTTTTGCATTAAAATTAGTCTTAACTGCCGTGTTATAATCCTTTGTCTGCTGAGCAATAATTTCCTTTCTGCCGTCAGAAAGCTGTTGTTCTGTATCATAATAAGTGCTTAATTCTGTTGGAGAATCTTCTCTAGCCCAGTATTTTAGGATATTTGAATAAGATGTTTGAAATTCTTCATGAGCGTTATGATTATACACATCAAAACTGCCATGATTCTCTGTTGTTGTTTCTGTTTTAATCTCTTTAACAACTGCATCAATAGCATCGTTAATCTCTTTTTCTTTCTCTTCTGTTTCATCTGGCTCTGCTAAAGTAGCTATATTTAATCCTTCTAAATCTTCTGGTTCTGTAATTTTAGGCATATTTAGCTCGTCTGGTTGAGTTATTGTAAGAACATCTAATTCTTCTGTATTTGACCCCGTCATGAATTAAGTTTTTTATTATCTCTTTTTAAATCTTACGAATCTCCGTGACTATTATATAATAGTGATAAAGTTATTTAAAAACGATTCTTTAAAGTCATAGTTAATGGAATTTGAGACTAAAGAGAGGACACATCCGAATATTCGAAGCTATAATACTGGAGATTTTAAACTAGCTAAAGAATTTGCTGTGAAAATTGAAAAAGAATTAGAAGGCGGGTTTTTAAAAGCAGCAATATTATTCGGAAGCACTGCTCGCAAAGAAAAAACATTCCATGAACCAGACATAGATGTATTACTTATTATAAACGATTTAACCATGATTCTGAGTCCAGAAGTAGTAGAGGCGTATCGGGTAATAACACGAAACGTTGCTTCAAAAGTATCTAAACGACTGCACATTACAACATTTAAATTAACATCATTTTGGGATTATTTAAGAAACGGAGATCCAGTAGCTGTAAACATATTACGAGACGGAGTGCCTTTATATGACTGTGGTTTTTTCGAACCTGCGCAGGCTTTGCTATTTCAGGGCAGAATCAGACCAACAAAAGAAAGTGTTTGGACATATTTTGCCAGAGCTCCAAATACAATTAAAAGTTCTGAATGGCATTTATTACAAGCTTCAATAGATCTATATTGGGCTGTAATCGATGCTTCTCATGCTGCTCTTATGCATTACGGCGAAGTTCCGCCCTCACCATCACATGTTTCTGAAATGATTTATGAAAAACTAGTTTCTAAAAAATTATGTACGCGCCGCGAAGCAGAAACAATGAAGTTTTTTTACGAATTAAGCAAAAAAATAACACACCGACAAAAAAATACAGTAACTGGTAAAGAATACGATGCATATTTAGTTCGAGCCAAAGCATTTGTAGATGTTATGAAACGGATTATTAGTGGGAGAAAGTGAGCTTAGTCCGAAAATATTAAATAAAAAAGACTATTATTCTTAACTATGAGGCTTTGCAGCGCTTGTTTACTGGGGATTAAATGTCGGCATGATGGTAAAATTAAACCTGATAAGAAAGTTTTAGATTTAGCTAAAAAGGAAATTTTAATTCCTGTTTGCCCCGAACAATTAGGGGGCTTGTCAACTCCAAGAGAACCTGCAGAGCAAAAAGGTGAAAAAGTAATTAGAAACTCTGGAGAAGATGTTACTATTAATTTTACAGAAGGTGCAAGACAAGTTTTAAAGCTAGCAGAATTATTTTGTATTAAAGAAGCCATTTTAAAACAAAAAAGTCCATCCTGTGGCTGCGGCAAAATTTATGACGGAACTTTTTCTAAAACTATTATAACTGGAGATGGTGTAACAACAGAATTACTTAAAAAACACAGAATTAAGGTTATTAGTGAGGAGGAGTTGTGAGAATAAGTAAACTTTATATTCTAAGTTCTGTTTATTTCTTAAATGTTATTTGAATTAGATAAAAAAAACTGTTTAGATAAAATCGATAAGTCTAAGATCGGTTCTATTGATTCAGAAGTTAAAGAAATATGTTCTTTAATCAATTCTAATGAAAACTATTATACAACTTCTTCTTGTTCAGGTCGGATTGTATTATTAGAATCGAATTCTTCTAAGAAAGATGAATCTAAATGGTTATTTGTAAGTCATTCTTCAACTGATTTTGAATCGATTTCTTTAAAATTAGAATCAAAATCAGATGTTTGGCTACGCCAAGAAGGAGCAATACTGCACGTTTGCTGCAAAACAATTCAAGATGCAGAAAAATTAATCAATTTAGTAAAATCAATCGGATTTAAAAGAGCAGGAATGATTTCAGTTAATAATCGATTTATCGTTGAAATCATAAGTTCTGAACATTTATGCACTCCTGTGATGAAAAATGGCAAAAGAATTGTTAGTGATGAGTATTTTAGAGTTTTAATTGAAGAAGCTAATAAGAAGATGGAGAAGAATAAGGAGAAATTACAACGATTGAAGGAAACCTTTAAATAAGATACTTCCCTTACTTAACTAATGGAAGTGAAGATGACCAAGGGTGTAAAGGATTCTTGTTTTGGAAAAAAATATAAACTACACGAACAATGTGAAAACTGCTGGATAGATAATGCCTGCTTGATATGTTTTAGGAATCGAAAATAAGTTTATTCTGGAGTTATAGTAATCAAACTCTGATAACTACCTAATTCTGTTTCTTCAGGAATTTCGATTTTGAATTCTAAATTTGATGATTTTCCTGCTTCTAATTCAAAAGTTTCTGTGAAGTCGATAAAATCATCAGCTAATTTATACTGGAAACTAAAATCGCTTAAAGTACCTACTGTATCTAATGAGAAAATTAAATTAGTGTTGCCATTGTTTGTTATTAATGCTTTATTAGATGCAATACTTGAGGTTCCTGGAATAACATTAAAACTAATTTTACTCGCTTTAACTTTAAATGATCTTAATTCTTTAATTTCAAAATTTAATTCTGTATTATCAGAAAAATAAATCGAATAATTACCTGGAGATTGATAATAAGGAATTGAAAATCGAGTTTCGTATGTATTATTATCGATTTTAGTCATTGTTTTTGTAATATCGTGAAAGGTAGCAGACATTAATTCACCTGCACGGACATGAATTGTTGTATTTGCGCCGGCATTTGGTGTAATGCTGCCACCTTCTAGGATATAGGCTGAACTTTCAACTGAATTTGAAACATTTACCTCAACTTCGATAATATTATTATCAAAAAAATTAGGATCTGCGACGA
>DAOVMP010000106.1 GCA_030630695.1 Candidatus Woesearchaeota archaeon | reverse complement strand
TTTAGCCAGACCAAACTCTTTTAAAACTGCTCCAGCAAACAATAAAGGAAAACCAATATCTCCGCCACCTAAAATAGCAGTCTTAATCTTAATCATTTTTTTCTTACCTTTTTTCTTAATTCCTTTAGGCATTTTATACGGAATCAATAGACCAGCAAAAACACCAGACTTAGTCTGGAACTTAGCCATAGCAATCATATGCTTAGACTGCCAAACAGAATACGCATCATACACAGACAATAATAGCATAAGAATAACTGCCACTAAAATATTCAAAATAGGAACAAAAATAACAGCTAAACCACCGTATAAAAATAATTCGCTAAAATTATGAACAATAAAACTATGCCTAAACGCTTTAATATACCCAAAAACCAAAGCCAAAATAAACGCAGCCCAACCAGGCATCACCGCACCAAAAGCAATATGCAAACAAACAACAATAGCAATAAAAAACCAAAGCTTCCATAACAAAACCTTGCCCCAATGAATAATCAATAAAATCAAAACAGTACCAACTAAAATTGCACCAAGAATATATAAAAAAGACATCTTAGGAGCAATATCCGGCCTGGCAATACTAACACCAGCCAAACTAGGCAAAGGCTTCCAAACAAGCTCTTCATCTGTAGATGCAACTTTATCAATATAACTATCAGTAATCAACAATCCAATAATCTGCGCGCATAAAAAAATCAAAACCAATAATATAGTTATCTTAACTGAATGCTTCATAAATCAAATCTGGAAGTAAGTTTATATAAACTTAATCCTTTTTTTACCATATAAATAGAAAAGATTTTAAATCCTAATAAAAAAGAGGTAGTATGAATAAAGTAATAGACCCATGGGGGTCAGAACTAGCAGAGGACTATGGAAAAATAATCAAAAGCTTTGGCTTAGAAGTATTTAATAGTTCTATGTTTCCAAATGCCAACAGAATAATGCGCAGAGGAACAGTATTTGCAGGCAGAGATTTGAAAAGAATTGCCGATTGTATTGCCAATAAAAAACCATTCTATGCCTTAACAGGAATAATGCCAACAGGAGACAAAATACACTTTGGAAACAAAATGGTAGTAGAAAATTTAAAATATTTCCAAGAACACGGAGCACAAACGTATATTTTAATCGCAGACCTAGAAGCAGCATCAACCCGCGGAGTAACACTAGAACAAGCAAGAGAAAGAGCAATGGAATTCCACATTCCAGCATATATTGCCTTAGGCTTAGATTCTAAAAAAACAATATTCTATTTTCAATCAGAGAATAAAGATGTAATGCATATGGCCTATGAATTTGCAAAACGAATAACACTTAATGAATTCAAAGCAATATACGGCAGTGCAGACCCTGGCCGTATAATGGGAGCAGTAACACAAGTAGGCGATGTATTATATCCACAGCTAAAACAAATAATGCCTGGAATAATACCTGTAGGAATAGACCAAGACCCACATATTAGATTAGCAAGAGATATATTAGCAAGAGTCAAATCCAAATATGGATTTATACCTATTTCATCAATATATCACAAATTTACACCTTCTTTAGACGGCTCAATCAAAATGTCAAAATCCAGACCAGAAAGCTGCATAGAACTTCCAGAAAACGAGGACATCTTATGCAAAAAAATCAAAAGAGCAAAAACAGGCGGAAGAGACACAGTAGAAGAACAAAAACAAAAAGGCGGAGAACCAGAAAAATGCATAATCTTTGAAATGTTCAAACAGCACCTTGTAGGAAAAGACACAGAACTAAATCAAATATACAATGACTGCAAAGCAGGAGTTCTAACATGCGGAGAAAACAAGAAAAAAGCCTGTGAACTAATGACAAAATTCATGGAAGACTTTAATAAAAAACTCGAAAATGCAAAAAAACAAGTAAATAAGCTAAATTTCATCAAATTTAGATAATAAGATTTATATAGTCTATTATAAGATACAATATAAAATGGCATTTAAACCAGCACCATTAAACACAGGATTCTTTGCAACAAGCATAATAGGACTTTTAATCAGTTTATTTTACATATACCCAAAATCAATAACTTGGGGAACAGCATTTGGACTAGTATTTGTACTAATGTTCATCGCTTCTCTTATATCAATGAGGCAAGCATCACCAGGTGCACAGCTGCCAAAGAAGAGAAAGTAAAAGTAATAATTTTTAAAATAATCCGGGGGGATAAAATGGAAAACAAAATATTAATTTTAATAAGCCTACTGATGATATTATTATTAGTAGGATGTTCAGCAGAACAACCTGCTGCACCAGCACAACAAAAAACAACACAACCTGCTGTTAAAGTAGAACCACCAACAGCACCACCAGCAAAAGTAGAAACAAAAGAAGAAATAATCAAACCAACACCAGAACCAGAACCAACAGTAAAAGTTGCGCCAACAACACAATTACCTACAAGAGTTCAAGAATTAATAACAAAATCACAAACAAAAATAAAAAGCTACAAATACCTTTTATCAGAACCACCAGAAAACAGATTCTTAAACACTTATTTTATCAAAGGAAATAAAATAAAAGTAAAACTCTACGAAGGAAATGCCTATGTAATAGGTCAATGGTATGATACTATTTATTTAGACCGAGCAGCAAAAACAGCAACAGCCAGATGTGAAGATGACGGAAGATGTTTACAACCAGGAAAAGATTACACAAGAGCGGTTTTTGAAGCAGATTATGACACGCATAACACTAAAACTCCTCTTGAATGGATGGATCAAATAACCAATGCAGAAGTAATAGGACCAGAAGTAGTAGATGGAGTAAGCACAATAAAAATTAAAACAACACAAACAGGAAAAATAATAGAAATGTGGCTACACACAACATATGGAGTTCCAATGAAAGTAAAAATAACAGAATCCGGACAACCAGAATTAGTCTACCAATTTACAGACTCTTCTTTTAACAACTTAAGAGATTCTGATGTTGCTCCAGCGTTCACAACATCGCAGTATTAGAACCCACGAAAATTAAAAATTTTCGAGGCGCTTAAAAAATGTTCTGCATTTTTTTGCGCCAAAAATTTTACAAATTTTTGTGCGCAGAAAAGCTAAGCTTTTCTTGCGTTTTTTTAAATTATTTTCT
>DAOVMP010000040.1 GCA_030630695.1 Candidatus Woesearchaeota archaeon | reverse complement strand
TTTGATTATTATAGAATTAACTCTAAAATAGAGCTTTAGCTATAGAATAAGTATATTTATGCATTACAAACAGAACGCCAGCTAACAAAATCTCTTTCAAAGTTAAATATTGATTTTGTTGCTTTCATAATCATAGTGTAAATTATCCGGGTTTTTAAAGCTTGCTACAAAATAGAAACTTTTTAGGATTTGGTAGAGAGCAAGTTATCCCTATGAGAACCTAGAAATAAAGGAATAAAAAAATTATTTCTTCTTTTTCTTCACCTTTTTTTTGCCCTTTTTCTTTTTAGGTTTTTTCTTTGCTTTAGACTTCTTTTTTGGCTTTTTAATTGTATGTTTTGTCTTTCTTTTTACTTTAGGCTTTGCTTTCGTAGTTCTTTTTGTCTTTGCTTTTTTTGCTTTCTTTTTCTTAAGTTTTGTTTTCTTTGCCTTTGTCTTCTTTGGCCTTGCTATTTTCACTGGTTTTACTACTGGAGCAGGCACTGTTTCTTCAAAAATCAAGCCGCAATCCCTACAAATCACCTGGTCTCTCATCATACCATGAACTATATTAGTACTGGCACAATCAGGGCATTCGTTAATATCTAACATAAAACGCAAACGGTAAGAAGTGGTATATAAATGTTTTGACTCAAACAGTCAGGATTGCTTATTAGGATTAATACAATCCTGTATATCACATGCAAATTTATCTTCTATGCTGACTTTTTGCCTTCTAATCTCTTTCAGACGTCTGCCTTCTTTAATTAAATCACTTAATACTTTTTCATCCACTGTGGTATCTTCGTATTCTACTTTATTACTATCTTTTTCGAGTGCTTTTAAAATATATTTAATTTTCGCACCTTCCTCTAAAAAGAAATCAACATTCGT
This sequence comes from Candidatus Woesearchaeota archaeon, assembly GCA_030630695.1. Lineage (GTDB taxonomy): Archaea > Nanobdellota > Nanobdellia > Woesearchaeales > ARS49 > WJKI01. The sequence continues at coordinate 5,036 of DAOVMP010000040.1, read as the reverse complement.
ATTTGGTTTTAAATTACCAGTAACTGAATCATATTTTAAATAACCCACAATGCAAGTTTCTGGCACAATTAATACCACCCGTGGATCTCCAAATTTCCAATCTTTTTTTTGATGAAAAAACTTTATATATTGACCATATTGCCCTACCATTTTATTACCCCCGATAACTAATATTTAGTATAATGTTATATTTAATCTTTTCTATACTACAAAATCTTTTTCTTAATATCTTCTTTACCTGTGAAATCTAGAGAATGTTTTAAAACATCCTGAACTGTTGAAACTGGAATTACTTTAATCTTTTTTAAAACATCTGGATGAATAATTATATCCTGCACATTTGATTTTGGAACTAAAACTTTTTTCATACCTGTGATGATTGCTGCTTCTACTTTTGCAGTTATACCTCCTACTGGGAGTACTTCTCCTCTAACAGACAAAGATCCAGTCATTGCAGTGTCTTGATTAACAGGAACTTGTTTTAAAGCGGAAATTATGGAAGTTGCAACTGCTATGCTTGCTGAATCACCTTCAACACCTTCGTATGTCTGCAGGAATTGAACATAAATGTCGTAGTCTTTAATATCTTCTCCGAAGAATTTCTTAACAATCGCAGTAACATTTTTCACAGCTTCCAGAGCAATAGTTCCCAGCTTACCTGTTGCAACAACACCTTTTTCTTTACCACCAGGAGTAACTTCTGATTCAATAGGCAAAATTATTCCTGTGAAATTTCCACCACTGCCCATAACTGCCAAACCATTAACTCTTCCGATTTCTTTTCCTTTTATTTTAATTATTTCATATTCTTTTTTTCTCTCAACAAAAGTATCTGCCATCTGCTGTTCTAATGTTTTTGCAACTTTCATTGCCTCAAAAATATGCTTTGGCTCAACTAGTTTTGCATTATCCCCTGTTGCAACATCGCCTGAAGCTCTTATTAAACCACCAATCTCTCTAAATCTTAATGTTATCTGATTTTTTCTATTAGCCATTTTTCTGGCTTGATCTAAAATAACCATTACTGCAGTTTTAGAGAAATGAGGAATCTTGCCATCTTTAACAACTTCTTGAGCTACGAAACGTGCAATATGCTCTTGATTTTTTTCATTATCCTCCATTGTTTCTTTCATAAAAACTTCATAACCATAACCTCTAATTCTAGATCTTAAAGCAGGATGCATATGTCTTAAAGTTTCCAAATTACCTGCAGCTATTAGAACGAAGTCACAAGGAACAGGTTCTGTTCTAACCATTGAACCAGAACTTTTTTCAGACTGACCTGTAATAGGGTATTTTTTTTCTTGTAATGCTGTTAATAATTCTTGCTGTGATTCAATTTTTAAATTAGCAATTTCATCTACGAACAAAACACCACCACTTGCTCTATGAATCATTCCAGGCATAACTCTTTCATGCGGAGGAGTTCCTAAACCACCTGATTGCAATGGATCATGCAAAACATCTCCTAACAATGCTCCTGCATGAGCTCCTGTTGCATCTATAAAAGGAGCTTTTTCATTTTTCTTATGAGTAATAATCGGTTTTGGAAGCATTGCCAAACCACTCATTGATTTTAAAAAACTAGGAGCTCTTGCCATTAAGAATCCTACTAATAAGATTATCCAGATTAAATTACCCATTGCAGAAACTAGCACAATTGGTCCATATTCTGTTTTTCCAAACGTAGACCATAAAAACCATCCTGTAATGAAAATAAAAACCGATGCAAAAACCAATAAAACCATTCTTCTTGACGTGACTCCTGTTTCTAATGATTTTTTTAATTTAACTAAACTTTTTTCACCTTCGCTTGCAGAATATGATTTTATTTTAGGATTATTAGAATCTTTTTCATTAGGATAACATAAAACATCTTGCAATTGCCCATTAGTTGACAACAATTCTGCTAAAGCCAGTCCTAACATGGATTTACCAGTTCCTGGCTCACCTATAAGCATAACGTGTCTTCTATGTCTGGCTGCTTTTTGTATAATACTTAAACCGTGTTCCTGGCCTATAACCTGCTCTGCTAGTTTTTTAGGTACTTTTATTTCTTTTGTAGTCTTAAAATTAAACCCCATGCGTCGGTATAAGAGATAGTGATTTATAAAGGTTATGAAGGGATTTGTAGCTACTATTTAGTGATTACAAACCGAAAGGTTTATATAGGGGTGATGCGTTTATAGAGTATAAAGGTGGGAAATGACAATAGCAACAGTACTACACTTTTCAGACATACATACAGATGCAAATATGCAAGATCTAGAGGCAATAGTAGATTTAGCTAATTCTACAAAACCAGATGTTGCCGCGAGTTCCGGAAATTTAGTTGACGGCAAAATTATTCTCGAAATGTTTGGTAAAGCTGAAAACGAAATACTGAATTTCAACGAAGATCAAATCAAAGTTTTTTCAGAATATGGACAAGTGTATTCTACAGTTAAAGAAATAGGAGAAGAAAAAATCAAAACACAATTAAAAAATCCTAAAGTTTCAAAAGAAGAACGTAATTTATTTGAATCTTATTTTAAGAAAAAAGAGACAATAGATAAAACAATAGAAGAGATAACCGAAAAAGCAGAAAGGAAAAGAGAAGACATAACAAAAGCAATCATGCCCGACCTGGTAAGATACATTTCTAAAATAGATAAAGGACTGGGAAAAATAAAATGTCCTTTATTAGGCGTTAGAGGTAATCATGATCCTGATCTAGTGTACAAAATAATGAAAAATATGACCTATTTAGAAAAAACTCCTGTTAAAATCAAAGGTCTTGTTTTTGCTGGCGCTCCAAACACAAATGAAATTCTTCGCGGTCTTCCACAAGAATTATACAAAGGATTAGGAGAAGATGAGTTTATAGAAGATATAGAAAAATTCATACAAGAAGTTGGAACTGAAGAAGATCTAAAGCAGTATAAATCCAACAATAAAGTTTATTCCAAACTTAAAAAACAATTAAAAAGTACTAAAGCAGATGTATTAGTAACTCACAAAGGATTAGATAGTTTTGCAGGAAGCGCAGGTTATGGCGCGGGTTTAGCACTTTGGCTTAAAGAAGAAACTGCTAAAGGCGATTCATTAATATCTCTTTGCGGACACATGCATGGCAAACCGTTTTATTCAAACGAACACGGATATGAAGGATTAAGAGCTGGTGCAGAAGATCCCGGCAAAAAAGAATCAGGTGTTGCAAGAGCATATGTTCTTCACATTGATACTAAAACCAAAAAAATAGTAGAAATAGATGTTTATAAGAAAGTATATGAGATGGCTGATCCATCTAACAATTAAGAACCTAATTCAATACGTCCTTTTTCTGGTTTTTCTTTGATCTTTTTTTCCAAAACCCATTTAGGTTTAAATTGTTGTTCTTTTTCTTCCGACGGTTCGCTTTCCTTTTCTTTCTCTCTAGATTTTTCTTTTTCGTCTCTTGTCTTTGCTTCTTCTTTATAAGTTTTCTGATCACCAGAAGTAATATACCAAACAATTAAAACAAAAACTAAAATTGCAATTGCAATAGGTATTATAGATCTTAACCAATCATATGAAATTGGACCTAAATTTAATTTAATTCCTGAACGATATAATGCATATATAATTAGCAAGCACATTAAAATTGCAACAGTCCATGTAAAATATTTCTTGTTGGTTTTTGACATTAAATCTAATTCGCCTCCTAATACTGCTAATAAAATTAGAATAGCAACTATTACAAAAATGAAAATAACTAAATAATATGAGAACAAATTAACACTAGTTATAACATCTGCAGCAGCAATTGCAATAAAACTGATTAATGTTGCCAAAATAACATTAACTCTGTTATCTTTAAAAATCTTAACTCTTTTTAACAAAGCGTATAGAACAATGAAGATAATAATAAACGGCACAACTATGTTTAAAAAACCCAAGTTTTCTAAGTAGATGAACACCTCTTTTACGCCCATAGTATAGATAATAAAGAACTAGTTATTAAATGTTTTTGTTGGGAAAGAGTATTAGAAGTTTAGGGTTCTTGTAGAGTGTTTGGAGATTGTTCATATAATTTGCAATAAGAACAGTTAAATGAACAATAATTTCGCTTAATAAGTGTTATGTCTAATTCAGAATTCGGGCTAAAAAAGATAGAAACCGAAAGATTTAGAATAATTTTTCTGCAAGTTGGTATAAACCTGCACCAACTACCAGAACTGAAGCAGCTTGGTAAGCCATACTACCAAAAAATACCCGCGGTTTTGCCGGTTCAACTCCTTGTTCAGTTCTGTTAATTATTATGCTTGGTTTACCATTAACTCCATCCTTTACTATTTGATAAACCCCCCAAATAGGTAACCATTGTTTCCAATCTGGTTTATCCAACTTTTTTTCTAATGATTCAGATTTACATTTCATACAATTAGATATTAATAAAATACTTATAAATCTTTCGATTCTTTTACCCCTTGAAAGTTAATATCAATAACGCCTGAATTCTGAACTCAAAATCCGAAGGATTTTGCCCCGCTACGCTTTCCTTCCTTTGGTCGAAAAACTTCTCTTAATCGCTATATCCAAACCCCCCATTTCCCACACTAATCAAAACTATTTTTTCTTTTCGGTTTTCTCGTTGATTTTTTGAAAATTAGTTGTTTTTTGAGTTCTGTTTCGGTTGAATTGAATTTTATTTCGATTTTGCTGGAAGAAATTCGGTTTTTGTTGGAATAAAAATAAAAAGAAGCGCGGTCCCATAACAAAGTATGGAACAAGGTTCAGACCCGATATATCAATTTGTTTTGAACTTTATAAAACTTACTAAAAATGCCGCGGTGCCATAATGGTATTGGGCAGGGTTCAGACCCCTGGTCCGAAAGGATATCCGGGTTCGACACCACTGCATCTCTGGGCGAAAATCCCGGCCGCGGCGTATTAATCTTCCTTCCCACACACTTCATAGAATTCGCACTGGCCTGTTGAGTATTTACACAATCTTGACTTCTTTTTTGGGTAATCGATTATATCATCTGAAACTGTTTTTTCATGAATCAATTCAA
>DAOVMP010000062.1 GCA_030630695.1 Candidatus Woesearchaeota archaeon | reverse complement strand
CCCCATATCCGTATCCTGTGCCTATTAACATAAATGCAATAATACCAGGAGTCAAATCCTCCCCTAAAGGTTCTTTCTCTCTAAAATTCCAATCTTTAATAATTTTCCCTGTTTCAATATTGTAGGTTCTGTAATGAATCTGCGCATCTTTTTTTCTAAGAATATGAGCTTCTTGATTTTCTATTCTTGCTACGTCTACTTGAGTGTTGCTAGCTCTAAGTTTATCTTCTAGTACTTCATGAAAATATTTGCCATTTCTCATAGGTATTTCAAAGCATTGATCTTCAATTTTTACATTTCTTGTTTCAAATCCTGATTCCATTTTAGCAATTCCTTTATTACTTGAAAGTAAAATTTAATAAATATTTAAAGTACTGTTGTATAATTTACGACAACTTTAAATAGAACGAAGAATTAACACTTCTCATGGTAGAAATAAACAAAAAAGTACTCAAACAGATAGGACTTGCAGATAATGAAATTAAAGTATACATAACTCTCTTAAAAATAGGTTCAGCCATAGTTTCCAAAATAGCAGAAATATCCGGTCTATACAGACCTTATGTCTACGATACTTTAAAAAGACTGCAAGAAAAAGGACTGGTTTCTTTTGTTTCAAAAGAAAATAAAAAATTCTTCAAGGCGGTTCATCCTTCGCATTTAGTTGAGATTGAAAAAGAGAAATTAGAGGAATTAAACAAACTTGTGCCACAACTTGAAAAATTCATAAAAATTCCTAAAGAAGATACTAAAGTTGAGCTTTATTCAGGGAAAAAAGTTGTCAGAGTAGTCCAAAAAGATGTTCTTAAGACTTTATTAGAAAAAGGAGGAGAAAGTCTAGTTCTAGGAGTAAATGAAAAGAAATTCATGGAAGCAGACTCAATTATAATGAAACAATTTTTCAATCAAATAAAAAAACACAAACTTAAAGAAAAAGTTTTAGTCAGAACAGGAGATAATTACTTGCCAGCACATAAAGAAACAACAACATACAGATTTTTACCAAAAGAATTCTCTGATCCAACATCTACTTTTATTTATGGCGATAAAATTACCATTGTTCTTTTTGGAGCACCATTACACGGGTTAATCATAGAAAGCAAAATGTTAGCAAATGCGTATAGAAAACAGTTTAATTTATTATGGAAACTTGCTAAATCTAAACCTTAATTCTTTAGTAACGGTTTAAATGTTTAAAAGTCTATTCAAAAGAACAGACCCAACATAAGCCCAATCAGGAAGGTTTTATAAGAATATTAATTTGAGAGACTTTTTACTAGTACTTTGGAATATCAAAGTTATCCTGCAATAGTTTATGAAATGATTTATAAACTTCAAGAAAAAGATTGTCATCGGAGAATGGCCTATTGCTGTAATCTACATGAAATAAATCCGAATTTTCACGTTGCGCTACGGTCATTATGTCAATAAAATCTCTTGTTCCTCTGCCTGTCCCTCTTATGGATCTAATTTCATCTGATGGCTGAAATAGTATTGATGCGCCACATTCGTTCAAAAAAGAACCGCCACATATCCAGCCAGTATGAATATATGTGTTATATGGAAAATTTTTATCAAAATACTCTGATAATTTTTCAGTTACGTCATCAAGATCATATTTTTTTTCAAATATTATATAAAATAAATTTTCGTGATGAAAGTTAGTAACTCTAACTAAACCCATCCTTTCTAAATCAGGTATTTTTTTCTTAGATGTTGTTAAACTCATTAATTATAGATTATTCAGTCTATTTAAGTATTTTACGCTTTTATAATAGTCCGACTTTCTAGCTTAATCTAAATAGTCTTAATTCCCAGAAGTTCGCAACACCATTAGCTGTATAAACTGCCAAAACTTATTATGTTATTAGGTGAAATAAATTGGAATCAGATAATAACTCTCTGCTTGAAGAAGAAGTGCAAAAGGAAAAGAATACTCAATGGCAAAACCTTTCAAAAACAAAACGTATACTATTAAGTATCATAGGAAGCACAATGGTAACGTATGCTACTTCAAAATGTATTTATGATATATGCACAGACCCTCAATTACGAGAAACACTTTGTAAAATACCAGAGTACGTATCAAAATCTATGTTCTAAAAAGTATTAGTAAAACACTATAACATTATTTAAACCAGAACATTTATATTTATCTGTCATTTATATGATGTAAAAGAGGTTGAAATATACTTCAAGTTAATTCTTGGGGGAATGAGATTACAATGAATGAAAGAGTATTATTTGTAGCGCCTGCAAAATTGTATCCAGTTGATATAGATGGAAATCCAATTCAGCATGTAAGGGAAAATGTTTCTTTACCTGCTTTGACAGTTTTAGGTAGTCTAAAATCTGCTGGTTTTGATGTTGATTTTATGGATTTATCTGCTGATGGTTATCAAACTAAAAAAAGATTAAATGAGCATACATATAGATTTGGATTGCCTGATGAGGCAGTTGTTGATAGGATTAGAGAAACAAATCCTCTTGCATTACTTATTACGTCAATGTTTTCAACTGAACAAGAGATGGTTGATGATTTGGCTTCTGAAGTTAGAAGAGCATGCCCTGATTTGTCAATTGTTGTTGGAGGAATACATGCTTCATTACAACCAGATTGGACATTAGAGTCAGGAAATATTGATTTTGTAGTTTCAGGTGAAGGGGAAGAAACAACAGCAGAGTTATTAAGACAAATCTCATCTGAAGGTGTTGAGGCTGTAAAATCAAGAGCTCAAATTATTGGATCAAAACCACGAATCAAAGAATTGGATAGGGCTTGGGCTTTAGATGAAGTCTTATTAAGAGAAGAAGAATATAGATATACTGATAGTGCTTCAAGAAGAAGTCAAATCTATGCTCATTTAACACAGCCAGATTGGATAAAAAATTTTAGTTTATATTATTCAAAAGGGTGTCCAACTCACTGTGATTATTGTACAACTTCTGAAAGAGATGGAACAAAAGTAAGACATATGGGTTCTGAAAGAATGTTTAATGATTTCAGATTATTACACGAAAAATATGGTGTTCAGATTTTTTATAATCAGGCAGATACATTTGTTTTCCATCCTGAAGATATTGAATTTCTGAAAAAGGTAAGGGGATATAGACAAGAACATCCCTATTTTGTATTAAATAATCCCAATGCTTTCTTTGTGAAGATATTTTTCCAAAAGTCAAAAGGATATGAATTAGATGAAGAATTGTTAGATTTATTTGCAGAGGCTGGTTTTAATGTTATGACAATTGCTGTTGAATCATTTAATCAAGATTATGTAAAAAAAGAAAAATTAGATTTCACACAAATACCTCCAGAAAAAATAAGAGATTTATTCAAAGCAATACATGATAGAAATATGAAAACAGAACTGTATATGATGTACGCATTTCCTGGTCAAACTAAAGAAGAATTAAGAGATGATGAAAAAATAGTTGAGGCTCTTCCAAATGTAGATGAAGTAGCTTGGCACAGTTGCATGGTTTTTCCAGGAACTAACTATTATAGGACAGGATTAAGAGAAGGTTGGTTTACTGAAAAATCATACAGAAAAAATCTAAATGAAGGTTATTTCTTTCATCATTTACCAGAAAAATTTAATTTTAGCAAAATCCCAACAACTGAATTAAGAGCTTTTAGAGAAAGACATCCTCCAAGTATATCCTAAACAATGATTATTATTCATTTAGTACCAATAAATCGGCCTTCTTCATAAAGTTTAGTAAGTTCGGTTTCAAATTCTTTTTTTTCTTCATCTGTTAATTTGTGAACTCTATATATTGATTCACCGGAAAAAAATAAATCAACTGGCGGAGTATATGCCACGCCGCTAACATATCTTTCGCCTTCATATTCTTCACAGAATACGTTCGCAAGCATTTTTCCATTATTCGCTGGGGGTTGTGTTGCGCTACTACGATAAAGTATTACTAAACCTTCCAAATCCTCTTTTTCTCTACTAATAAGTTTTTCTAATCTTACCGCATAAAATAGTTCTAGTGGTCTCGGTTCCATATTACTTATAATAACCTCCATTATTCTAATTTAAGATTGTCTAATTTTTTTAAAGGAATTATTTCGTCTTTACGATCTATTTCAGTAAATTCTTGAATGTATTTTTTCATATTTGCTTCATTTAAAAAACCATAATAAGATGTGTAAACATGTTCTTTTTCTTGACCTATTATAATTCTTTTTTTTCTAGTTATTCGTGCTAAATAATAAGGGGATTTCCCAGTTATGTTTTTACCAACTTCATTTACATCATCTTCTAAACTTAGCAGAATATCAAGTGCGCGTTCTGCTACCATTTTTTTATCTATTTCTAGTTCGGCGTCAATGATTTTTTGTTTTTCGTCTTCTGTAGCGCAATTAAATTGTCTATTAATCTCAATTAAATTGTAAAGTATCTGTTCTTTTTCAAGATCATGCATCCTTAGTTTTTGCATTTCTTTTTGAAACATTCGTTCGGTAGGAGGCTTATAGAATAATTCCATATGGGCTATACATATTG
>DAOVMP010000065.1 GCA_030630695.1 Candidatus Woesearchaeota archaeon | reverse complement strand
GATGCTAAAATTTCAATAACAGATCCATCTCAAATGCAGGCATTTTTAGAACAAGAAGAAAAAATGCTTCAAAATATGGTTGACAAAGTTGTTAAATCAGGAGCAAATGTTGTTTTCTGCCAAAAAGGAGTAGATGACCTGGCACAACATTTTTTAGCTAAAAAAGGAGTTCTTGTTGCTCGTAGAGTTAAACAAAGCGACATGAAAGCATTATCTCGTGCAACAGATGCTAAAATAATTACTAATTTAGATGATTTAAATGAAAAAGATTTAGGAAAAGCAGGAACAGTTGAAGAGAAAAAAATCAACGAAGACGAAATGATTTTTGTAACTCAATGTGATAATCCAAAATCTGTAACAATATTAATTCGCGGAGGAACAGAACACATTGTTTCAGAAGCGAAAAGAGCAATGACCGATGCAATAGGCGATGTTGCTGCGGCTCTTAGAATTGGTAAAGTAGTTGCAGGCGCAGGCGCGCCAGAAACAGAATTAGCAAAAGAATTGCGCAGATACTCTGAAACATTATCTGGACGCGAGCAGTTAGCTGTTCAAGCATTTGCAAAAGCAATGGAAATAATTCCTAAGACTTTGGCAGAAAATGCTGGATTAGATCCAATTGATATTTTGACTGAATTGAAATCTTCGCATGAAAAAGGCCAAAAATGGGCCGGAGTAGATGCCTTTACAGGAAAAATAATTGATAGCTGGCAAGCAGGCGTGATTGAGCCATTGAACATTAAAACTCAAGCTATTAGTTCTGCATCAGAGGTTACACAAATGATTTTAAGAATCGATGATGTAATCGCAGGCGGAAAAGAAGCAGGACCTCCTGCAGGCGGAATGCCTCCAGGAATGCCACCAATGGGAATGTGAATGAAATATTTAAATGAACAAAGAGGCAGATTAATTGAGATTGTTTTTAATGATTCAAATTCTTCTTCAGATACATTGTTTTCTAAAGTTAGAAAAGGTAAAAATATTGATCCTTCAAAATTAACTTTGTGCGGAGAAATTACACCAATAAAAGTAGATAATCGTTTAATAGGTATTCCTGGTGCCAAAAAACTGAACATATTACGAGATGAATTGGTGCGGCGTATACGAAAATTTGAATATCATAATCATAATCCAGAGTATATTATTGTTTCAGATCTTGAAATTTTTATTGCCGGAGATGTTGTTCTTTATCAAGTTACGATTCATGGGGTTAAACCAATAAAATAATTCTTTTCTAGGCGAAATGTTTATAAATACTATATATTATAATAGTGTTTATTAGTTAAAAAAGCGGTGATAATCATGGCAAATGAAGAATATGAGCTTTTGCCTCACAAAGAGATTGAAGAGCTGAAAGAAGAGCTGGCAAAGCTTAAAGAGTTTGAGATTACTCCCACTAAAAAGTTGAGAGTGTCTCTAGTTGAACTTAATTCTAAACTTGATAAACTATTAGATATTTTTGAAGATGCAATGAGGCAAGTGCAGATAGAAGAAGGCGGAATGACATTTCATGAGAAAATGAAGCCAATAGTAGACAAAATGAACAAAATATTAGATCAAAACGCCCAAATAGCAGAAGGCATAGTAACAATGGCAGACATGGTTAAAGAAGGCAAAGGAATATCTGAAAAACCATTTCCAGAATTACCAAGCAGAGAAAGAGAATTACCAATGCCACCAACTCCAGGAATGCCCCTAAGTCCTGGAATGTCACCAATGACAGAAATACCACTGCCACCAAGAAAAACAATAATGCCTCCACCACCAAAGAAAAAACGAACCTTTGGCATACTATGATTTCTAGACCAGACCCAATAAAAGCAAGAATCGCACTACATTATCTAGCAAAAGCAACTAAAAAATTCCATGACCGAGAAAATTCCAAGAAAAAACTGGCAGCGCAATTGAAACAGCTTAAAAAAATCAGCACAAACACATTACAAAAACATTTAACAGAATTAGAGAAAAGAATCAATGAAACAGTTCGAATTGAGAATAAGATTTTAAAATCTCAAAGCCAGGAAGACCATTTTCATGAAGAACTAAAAAATAAAATTAATGTTTTAGAAGGAAAGTTAGGAAAATACATGGATACAAAAGATGCGCGAGAAAAACGAATAAAAGAACTGGAAGAAAAAATGACAGATAAACCCCAACATAAACAAGAAAAAATACTAGAAGTGCAAGAAGCAATTCATGGATTAGAAAAAACATACGAAGAAGCCAAAAAAGCAAAAATTTATTCTAAAACAGATATGGAAAGAATTAAAACAAGAATTAACGCTTTGAAATCTAAATTAAAATCTCTTAAAAATTAAGAAAAAAAATTCTAAAATCTAAATATCCTTCGCCATAACAGTTCTTCTGTTATTTGCTTTTGCTCTGTCGCAGGCATCCTTTACTAATTGAGTTGTTTTTTTATCAAGAGCTTCTGCAAAGTCACCAGCAACATTACATTCTCCTGTAAGTTCTTTAATTTTAGCTTTTACTACAATCATTATATCATCCCCCAAAACATTTATGAAATAGAAAGTGAAGAGGTTATATATAAATTTATCGATGAGCATACCAAAAAGTCAATTTATTATTCTCGATTTTATCTAATCTGCAAAAGCCAAATCTTTCCAACTGAACCACGTCTCCTTTGCTTATGTTTTTTAGTTCTGGCTCTCCAAAACCTTTTCTTATTGTTTTATCTGGCATTAGAACTTCAACATTAACTAAATTTTCTTCTACAGGAAGCCAATGCATGATAAAATCACCAAAAGTTTTGTATTTTTCATACTCCTGACTGTCAAAAGCATAAATCTTATTCCTTCTAACAAAGTTTGCGCAATCCATTAATCTATATAATTCATTATTTTTAATCTTAGCCCAATCATCTCGTTGAATATAAAATCGATTTTTAGTTGAAAAGAATCGTTTTCCACGCTTTGGAAAATCAGGATGCTTATTTAACTCAATTGTAAGTTCAGGAATATCTTTAACTTCAATCTCAACAGGGTCATCAATAAAAAAGAACCTTCCAGACTTAGAATCAATAATATCTTTATTATTTGCATTCAAATTCTTAAAAAACTCTTCCATACTAACTGTTTTATCTGTTAAAGACAAACCAATATCTTCTGCTAGTTTAATAAACGCTCTTGGCTGGTAACCTCTTCTTTGTAAAGCAGGCAAAAAAGGCAAACGAATATCCTCCCAGCCATCAAATTCTCCCTGCTGAATCTTTTCTTTAGTTTTTGTACAACTAACTTCAAAACCCTGAAAATTAATCCTGCCCCAATTAATATACACCGGACGCTTCCACCCCATGTAATCAAAAATATATTTTTGTCGTTTAGCATTATCTGCATGATCCTTACCATTAATAACATGAGTTAAGCCCAAATCATGATCATCAACAGCAACTGCAAAATTCATCAACGGCCAAACACGAAATTTATCTTTAGTTCTAGGATGAATATGCTCATTAATCCGCAAGGCAGGCCAATCACGCATAGCAGGATTAGAATGCTGAACATCTGTCTTAATTCTAACAACAGCTTCGCCGGCTTTAAAATCACTAAACATTTTATTCCAACGCAAGACATTTTCTTTCTGAGAAATATCTCTACAAGGACACGCTTGTTTTTTATTAATCAAAGTACGAAAATCATCAGCATTACAAGTACAAACATAAGCAGTGCAGTCTGAAATCAGTTTTTCAGCAACTTTGTAGTATTTTTCTAATCTATTAGATTGCATAATAAATTCAGAAACACCATTTTCAGTAAGCCAGTTAGAATCCTTTTCAATCAGCTCATAAGCAGGAACATAAATGTTCTCAGGATTTGTATCAGAAATACGAATAATAAACTTTCCTTCATACATTTTAGCATAACCATAATTAATACCAATTGCATAAGCATGACCAATATGCAATGGACCAGAAGGGGAAGGTTCCATACGAACAACTACCTTGCCTTTTTCAGCATTTTTTAAAGGCTTTAGACCTTCACGTTTTTCTTTAGGCTTTTCTTCTAATAATTCAGGAGCAATCTTTTTTAAAACCGCCACCTGTTCATCATTGGCCATAGAATTAACTTCATGAATGATTGCATGAATCAAAGGATTTATTTTTTTTAAATCAGGTTTAATCTCAGGCATCTCAGCAATCAATTTACCAATAACCGGCCCAGGAGAAGCATTACCTCCAAAATTAACAGCATTCTGCAAAGCCCACTTTTTAATAACATTTTTAACTTCGGTATTCATAACATTTAAAAATAGAGACATAGTATTTAAATCTTATCGCTTAATATGGTGGCAAAACATGACCAAGAAAAAGAATGACGAATCCATAAAAATCAAAAAAAGCACTTTAATAATCGCTGTGGTGGTAATCCTTGCAGTAATAGCTGCACTGGCAACATTATATTATGTAAACCAAATAAAGGATAATCAAAT
>DAOVMP010000046.1 GCA_030630695.1 Candidatus Woesearchaeota archaeon | reverse complement strand
CCTTTTTCCTGTTCTTTGGTTATTGTGATTTTGCCTTTTTCAAATCCAAACTCTATTTCGTCTTTATTTTTCCATTTTAGAAGTTGAACAAGAGTTTTAGGAATAGTTAAAATAAACTGATCTTTATTGGTTTTCTGCAGTTTTCTGGCTAATTTCCCTTCATAGGGTATCTAATATGATTCATTTATAAACCTTTCGATAGAAAAATCGCTTTTTTTGTCAAAATGGGGCAATATTAAAAAACTTATGAAAAGTCATATGAAAAAATAAAAACATTTTTATAGTTCAAAAAATTCCGCTTCTAAAGATGAGTGCAAAACACGACAAGAATCATTTAGCAAGTTATATTTTCAAAGATATAATTCTCGGAGGTCAGGATGGCTTAGTTAATATTCTAGCTTTGGTTTTAGGTGTTGCAGCAGCAACTTCAAGCACTAAAGTTGTGTTAGTTGCAGGCTTGGCAGCTACTTGTGCAGAAGCAATTGCAATGGGCGCTGTTGCTTTTACCACTTCTAAATCTGCTTTTGATTATTACAAAGGAGTTGTTAAGGAAGAAAGAGAAGAGATTAAAACAGTTCCTCATCTTGAGAAAAAAGAAATTCAGGATATTTACAAAAGAAAAGGTTTCAAAGGGAGGCTTTTGTCTCAGATTGTGTCTAAGATAACTTCTAACAAGAAAGTTTGGGTTGACACAATGATGGCAGAAGAGAGACGATTGTTTCCTCAGGAATATTCGCATCCATTAAGGAATGCTTTTGTCGTGGGCTTTGCTTCTGTGGGCGGATCGATTATTCCTTTGATTCCTTTCTTTTTTTTATCTGTTAAAGAAAGCATTTACACAGCATTTGGATTATCAATCACAGCCTTATTCATCACAGGAATAATCAAAGCAAAAATCACAAAAAAGAGTTGGTTCAAATGCGGTATAGAACTTGCATTAATAGGAACTCTAGCAGCAGTGGCAGGATATTTAATTGGTTTTGGGTTGGAAAAGTTATTATAAGTTTTTCTTAATTTGAATCGAAAGCTTTATATATTAATTAATATTATTTGATATTAAGTGATAGGATGGTAAATATTCATGCTTATGATCTCGAGATTAAAAGACATGTATTCATAAGGGCGGTACAAAGGGGAATTCATCCTGATATGATTGAATCTACTATAAAAGGTGGGAAACAAATCAAATTTGGAAAAAACAGGATTAAATTTGTTAAAAAATTCAGTCGTTTAAGTGTTATTTGTGTTGATGAAATCATTGGAAATACAATTAGGATTGTTACAATAGAACGAGGATAAAAAAATGAGAAAATGCTCTAAGTGTAAAGGAAAAATGAAGGAATTAACCGGCAAGACTTCGGAAGGGGTTAATTATGACTATTTTAGATGTAATAAGTGCAATGATGAAATTTTAAATATGGCTCAATTGCATAATGTTGCTGGAAAATACAGAGCAATGAAGAAATTTCATGCTAAACTGACAAAGTGGGGGTTAAGTCTGGGTCTAAGGATTCCCAAAGAACTTGTGGATAAGTATAAATTAACTGCTGAAGAAGAAGTGACTATACTGCCTGAAAAAGGGGGAATTAAGATTATTCCTGCTTGAATTTTTCATCTATTGCAGGATATTTAATAGGTTTTGGGTTGGAAAAGTTGCTATAACCAAACATTTTTTAAATTAAATACTACTTATATTATTCATGAATCCGTATAGGTGGGAGTTAAGCGATGGTAGCGAAGTACAGCTTTCTTTATCAACAAATATTGATAATATACTTCAAAAGTATAAGGGGGGAAAGGTAGTTGAAGGTGTTTTTTTAATGGATTGTGGGATTGTGCCTGCAATGCCTTTTATACTAAGATATTGTTTTGAACAAGATGTTAATTTAAGAGAAAGACAATTTTTAAGAGAGTTACCGTCTCCAACTACGTGTAAAATTGATAAACCGCGTATAAAATCAGATTTTAAAAGACCTTTAAGAAGTGATTTTGGACCTGTGAGATCTATTGATGGAAATTTAGTTATTTGTCCTTCGGGCAGATTTTCTAATGGCAAAATTTTATTTCCTCCAGAAGATGTTGCTCATTTGGTTGAAGGAATTATTCGAAATTTAGATTATGGAGGCGCGTATACGCATCCAATAAGATGTATACAAACTGTTAAGTACTATCACGAATGTTTAGATGCAGGACTTCTAAAATAAAATTAATCCCTTATCCCAAACCCTTTAAACTCTCCACTAGCTTTCTCCCACAAACGTCTGACTTCAACAATCTCAGAAGTTTGAGGACCTTTAGAACATTTCTCTAAAAATTCGTCCAACTGTTTTTTACTTCCTTCAGCAATCGCTTCAACAGAACCATTAGAATTATTTTTAACCCAACCGAAAACTCCTATAGAATCAGCTATTTTTTTTGTAAAGTCGCGAAAAAATACTCCTTGGACTTCACCAAAGATTATAACATGAACTCGTTTTAGATCTCCCGGCATCTTGAACACATTAACGAACCGTCTGTTGGTATTATTTCTTCTGAATATTCTCCGCAGAGTTCGCAAATTCCTTCTCTTTCAGAAATATTGTAAATTGGTTTTCGTTTTTCTTCTTTTAATTCAATCCGATCAACCATTAGTTCGAATAAATCGGGTTCTATTTTCAAAATATCTTTGGTAGTTACCAAGCCGTAGAATTTTTCATCCTGCATTACTGGCAGGTGGCGGATATTATTATCGCGCATGACTGTTATTGCTTCAAAAATATCTTTTTCAGGCGAGATTGTTATTAAGTTTTCTTCCATTACATGTTTTACTAGGAATTTTCCTACATTTCCTTTTGCAACTGCTTTACGTACAATGTCTTGTTCTGACATTACACCAACTATTTTTTTATTATGTTCAACTAATAAAGAACCAACATGCATTTCTTTCATTAGATTTGCAGCGTTTCGTAATGTAGCATTTGCTCCTATTTGTACAGGATTTTGTGTCATTGCTTCGATGACTTTAAAACCAGTTTTCATATTCACACCCCTCTATACTTAAGCATCCAAATCCCCATTATAAATGTTTGGCTCAATTGGGCGGTAGTAACTATTATATCTTAAAAAGAGAAACCTTTTTAAACCCCGGTGTTGTTTCAGAAACTCTTGCGTTTTTTTTAGGCAAGGGAGTGAGTGAAGAATGAATAGAGAAGACTTAGAATTAAATAGTGAAAGATTAGAATATCATTTGAATAAGGGGTATCAGGCAAATCCTAACAGAACTTTAGAAGATAAACAAAGATTTATAAGATTAGCATATGCATTAGGTTATTTAAACGGAGAAGAACATGCGGATTCTGCTGAATTTTATTTGGATGAAAGAATAAAATTTTTAGATGAAATTGATTTTAAAAAAAATAAAACTGCTTGGGTTGAAGAAATAAGAAGATTCAGTGCAATATGCGATGTAGTCCTTTATGGAAAATGTACATATATTTCTGACTGCGAAGAAAAACCAGTTTCTTTCAAAAGAAAATCTTTAAAAGATTCTTTACCTAATGACCGGCCATCTGATGAAATAAAAAAAGAATTGGTGCCTGCTTAGGCAACCATTATTTCAAAGTCTTTTCCAAAGATTTTTTCCAGGCTTGCAAAAGTTGAGCTGGAAAGATAAACTTTCTCAGGCACTGCAATTTTTGCTAAAGCTTTTTCCAGTTCTTCGTATCCGCTTTTTTCTATTGTTCCTAATTTGCCGTCTCTTTGAATAACTGCTTTTTTGATTTCTTTTGCTTCTGCTGCAATATCCATCACAATAAAAGCTGTTTTTCCTAAGATGGTTATTTCTCCGTATTTTTCACTGTATTTTACTCGAATTTTGGTTCGATCTAAATCACGAGCTCTTTTACGCTGTAGATGTTCAACAGCAAATCTGATATATTCACTAGAACTTTTTCTGATCTTGTCAACATCTATTTTTGTTAATTTGCCAACATCATATTCTTTCTTGGCTTTCATTACATCTTGTAATGTTCTTAAGAATTTTGCAGGCGCTTTACCAGTTTGAACAAGAGAGGCATCAAACTTTTTAACAATTTCAGAATCTGTTGCTTTGTCAATTCCTTCCTGACGTAAAATATCTCTAGTTACTGTTGCAATTGTATCTGTTATGTTGACCATTGTTTCTCCTTCTTTGATTTTTTCAATCTGAGTAAACAATTTCTTAAGTCTTTTTAGATATTTATCACAGCTGTTGACTAAGTCATCGATTTCTTTGCCAGTTACTGATTTTTTTGTTCCGTGTTCTACTGATTTACGAACATCTAGTACTTTGTCTAGAACTTTTACATCGTTTTCAGTTAGTAATTTTTCTTTCTTGACAAAGATTTCTCTCATCATTTCTGGCGTTTCTTTTGGTGCTGGAGGTGGAACTCCATACAACATTAACGCAGCTTGACTTGGTGTAAATGTTGCCCAGAAAAAGTCTTCTGTTCCTAAATCTCTTAATTTAAGTCGAACTCGATCTAGAACTTGTTCTCCTGAACTCATGTACATGTCTATTGCTTCTGGGCTTGGTTTGATTTTTCCCATTTTCAATAATTGTTTCCATGGCATGAATATTCCTCTGTCATAGAATGGAACACCGTCTCTTAAGAATGTAAAGATTACAGGGTTTGCTTCTTTGACTGAGTCCCAGAAGTCTGTTAAAATGTAGACTTGAACACTTAATTTGTTTTTGATTCCAGTCATTTCTCCTGCTTGGAATCCCATGTCAATAATTATAGCTCTTAACTTATCTTTTAGTTCTGTTCGAGTCATTTTTTTGACATCTGTGTCATCTATAACTACAAATACGTCTACATCTGATGTTGGTGTTGCTCTTCCTTGAATTAAGCTTCCGCCAAGAACATAAGTTACAATGTATTTTTCGAATTTTTTAAGAACCATTGTTTTATGGACTTCTGAAATTTTAATTGCAGCTAACATACCCGTGTCATATATTGGAGCAGCCATTGCTATTGTTTGCAGCATGTCGTATTTTCCGTCATAACAGTTTTGCCATAGTTCTGACAGTAAAACTGTTTGAGGAACTATTTTTTTATCTATTTCTTTTGTAGTTGATTCAACTATTGATGTTAGTTTGTCTCTTAATTCTGATTTAGACATCTTGTGCTGTTCTGAATCATCTACTAGAACTAATAAATGGAATTTGTCTTTGTCTTCATCAAATTGTTTTTGTTCTTCTGGTGTTAGTTTAACTCCAGATTGTGGTTTTGGTGGAGGTAGCAAAGCTATTCCAGTTATGTATTTGTCAAATTTATCTAGTAATTTTTTCTTGAAAGAATCAAGTTTTTGTTTTACTTTCATAAGTTTTTCTTTTACATCTTTTGGTATTTTGTCTTCCATATCTTTAATCATTTTTTCTTCAGGTTT
>DAOVMP010000001.1 GCA_030630695.1 Candidatus Woesearchaeota archaeon | reverse complement strand
TAAAATTTATTTCTCAGAAATTAATCCAAGAATAGGAGGGTCTACATTAGAAAAAATTTACATGCATGAAATGACAAAACCAAAAGGTTTCCCTTCACTGCCAGAATTAGAATTCCGGGCGTTAACTAAAAATACTTTTGGAAAAATTAAGTCAATGAAAATCAAAAAACCAAAATTTAGCTGGGCAGTTTACACTTTGAAAATCCCTAGAGGGAGCGCAGTGGTTAAAACGTTAAAACCAAAGAATTCAGAGCAATCGAGTTTTAGAAAATTTAAAACAACGATTTTGGATATGCCTGATAAAGGCACTGTTTTTTGCACAGGTAATCATTTAAGTAGAATTATTAGTGTTAAAAGGACAAGAAAACAGGTTGAAAAAGAATTAAGAGAAAAATCTGCTTTAGTTTCTAATTATGTGGAAAAGCCTTTCAAATAAGAGTAAGATTTATAAATCTAGATTAAAATCATTCTTATCATGGCTGAAGAAAAAGATATTGGAATTACAGTTAAAAAATCTGAGAATTTCAGTGAATGGTATACTCAGGTTATTCAGAAAGCAGATTTAATAGAGTATACTTCTGTTTCCGGCTGTATGGTTTTCAAGCCTTGGTCTTATGCTATTTGGGAAAAAGTTAAAGAGTTTTTTGATAAAGAGATTAAAAAAAAAGGCATTAAAAATGCGTATTTTCCTTTATTTATTCCTGAAGCATTATTAAAAAAAGAAGCAAAACATGTTGAAGGTTTTTCTCCTGAAGTTGCTTGGGTTACTCATGCAGGTAATACTAAATTAAATGAAAGATTAGCTATTAGGCCGACTTCAGAAACAATAATGTATGAATCATATTCTAAATGGATTCGGTCGCATAGAGATTTGCCTTTGTTAATCAATCAATGGTGTAATGTTGTTCGTTGGGAGTTTGCAAATCCTATTCCTTTTTTAAGAACTAGAGAGTTTTTATGGCAGGAAGGCCACACTGTTCATGCAAATCAAAAGTCTGCAGAAGATGAAGTTTATGATATTTTAGAATTATATCGAAAAGTTTTCGAAGAATTATATGCTATTCCTGTGATTAAAGGAACTAAATCTGAAAAAGAAAAATTTGCAGGTGCAGTGTTTACAACAAGTGTTGAAACTTTTTTGCCTGCTGGTAAGGCAATTCAAGGGGCAACTTCGCATTCATTAGGGCAGAATTTTTCAAAAGCTTTTGATATTAAATTCTTAGATGAAAATGAAAAAACACAGTATGGCTGGCAAAACTCTTGGGGTTTAACAACAAGATCTATTGGTATTATGATTATGATGCACGGAGACAATAAAGGTTTGGTTTTGCCTCCTAGAGTTGCTCCTTTGAAAGCAGTTATTGTTCCTATTTTTTATAAAGAAAAAGAAAAAGTTTTAGAGGCAGCTAAAAGATTAAAAGAAAAATTATCTGATTTTGAAATAGAAGTGGATTCTAGAGAAGAATACACTCCTGGTTGGAAATTTAATCATTGGGAGCTTAAAGGAGTTCCTATACGGATTGAATTAGGCCCTAAAGATATTGAAAAATCTAAAGCAGTTTTGGTTAGAAGAGATACTGGTGAAAAAATTGAAGTTCCTATTGAGAAAATTAAAAATAAAATATCTGAGTTATTAGAAGAAATACAGTCTAATTTATTTTCTAGAGCTAAGAAATTCTTAGAAAACAATACTGTTGAAACTAAAGAATGGCCTGATTTTATGAGAGCTATTAAAGATAAGAAAATGGTTTATGCTCCTTGGTGTGCTGAAACTGCTTGTGAAGAATGGATTAAGGATAAGACTGGTGGAGCAAAGTCTTTGAATATTCCTTTTAATTTGCCTAAAAAGATTAATGAAACATGCCCTCAATGCGGAAAGCCAGCTAAAGTCTGGTGTTATTTTGCTAAGAGTTATTGAGAACATTAGGAGTGGTGCCTAGTTTGCCGGTGAAGAGTTCTAATTATTCGTGTCGACCTGGGCAAAGCCCGGGAAAAACTTGTTTTTCTGGGCGCAGAAAAGCTTTGCTTTTCTCGCGCGAAGTTGAGGGGCAAATGAGGCTTGGCACCACAGAACAGAAAAATTTAAATAATCCTTAATATTAATTCAGTATAGGGTGAATACTTATGGCTGAAAAAAAACCTATTGGAAAAATAACTCATTTTTTCCCTAAGATTAGTGTTGCTGTGCTTAAGGCAGATGAAACTATCAAAAAAGGCGATAAAATATCTATTGAAGGTCATGGTAATAAAGTAGAGATGACTGTTGAATCTATGCAGGTTGAGCATAAGGATGTTGAAGAGTGCAATGCCGGGGAAGAAGTAGGAATGAAAGTTCCTAAAGAGGTTAAAGAAGGCGATTTAGTCTTTAAGGTTTGATTTTATTTTTCAAAATTTAGAAATTGTTTGATTCGATTAGAGTATTACTTTTAGAATTTCTTCTCTTAATTCTCCTTCACATGTATCTAAGTGTGCAGAAATGGTGTTTATGTATAATGGATCAAAGTCTCCTTCATTATACGAGCAAGTCATTGATTTTCCTAAGAATCTATTTTGCATTATTTCGGGTTCGTCTTTGCTCATTTTCATAACTGTTTTAATTAGATAACAATCATTTGTTTCATAGTGCAGAGTTGTTCCGCCTATTACGTTTCTGTATGTTGCTGATTCGCATTTGTTTGCTTTTCCAACAAAACATTCTTCTGTTATACATGTTGCTGGGAAGAAATATACTATTAGTCCTATTACTATAAAGAACATTATTAAGTAAAATGCTAGGAATGGCGGCGATAGATGGCTCATTCTTTTTTTAGATACTTTTTTGGTTATTGGTGCGGGTTTTCTAGGATGTGTGAGTTTGTATAGTATTGCTGCTAAGATTTTTCCTATTAATTTGAATATATCTGTAATTGGTTTGAATATTCCCGGCCCTTTAGGTTTAATTGGTTTAGGTTTTGGTGCAGGTTTAATTATTATTTGTTTCTTTACTTCAGGCTTAATCGATTTTGGTTTGAATAATCGTGAGAATAGTCCTGGTCCTGTGGGTTTTTTTGGTTTTACTATTTTCTTAGGAATAGGTTTAAGCTTTGGTAATGTTTTCTTTACTTGTTTTGGTTTTACTTCTTTGAAAAAGAATCTTGAAAATATTCCCGGGCCTTTTTTCTTTGGTTTTTTAGGTTTTGCTATTTTCTTTACTGGTTTTTTAACAACTTTCTTGGGCTTAATCGATTTTGGTTTGTGTTTAAACCATCCTGAAAATAATCCTGGCCCTTTTGGTTTCTTTACTGTTACAGAAGGTATAAATTCAGGTTTTTTTGTTATTTTTTCCTTTTTATGTAATGTAGCAAATGCCTTTTTTATCTGCGATCTAGAAAATCCAGAACTAGCAAGTGTAGTTTTAACAGTATCAACAGCATATCCTTTTTTTAGTTCTGAACGTATAAATTCTTTTAATTGTTCTAATTCATACCCCATATAACCACTCGTTCTTATAAAGAGTTATAAAAGTTTGTAACTACTAAAGAAGGATTATTTGATTTTTTGTTTTTGCAAACGTGGTGAGAATATTGGTCTTTTTGGCGGTGGTTGCGTGGTTTGTTTAGTTAGAGAAAACCTAAGATATTTGTTTTATTAACGTCTGCACCAGTATATTATGTTATTGCCTATTAAATCAATAATTGTTTCATGAGTTGCTTCATAAATTTTTTTGAATTGATTTATCTTTGATGATATATCTTTTAATTTTCTATTAGGATGGTTATTGCTCAATTCTTTTGATTTAGATTTGAGTACTTGATAGCCGTCATTAAGTTTATCAATCAATTCTTTTGTTCCTTTTATTGAACTAAGCAATTCCAAAAATTTTATTTTTGCTTTTGCCTTATCAAAAAGAATTGTTGTGGTGGGGCAATCATCATAATATTCTTCTTTCAAATAAGTGTCTATGCTAACAATTTTGGAACAAGAGTTGAAATAACTTCTTATTACTCCTTTTGTTTCACTTAATAACATAGTTACAAGTTGTTCATATCTTTGTGGAAAGTTGGGTGTAGGATATACCGAAACTATCGATGGATCATCATTCATATACTAATACGAAAAAAAGAAGCATTTATATTCTTTTCTATAGCGTAAACTATATTTATTATTATAGGATATATTAAGAAGTGTTGGCCTTTATCAAGATTTTTCTTGCTTTTTTTTATGTACATTTTAGGGTGAAGGTGATTAAGTTCTATTTGATTAGTATATGGGAGAGGTATATAAATATTTCTATAGTCTACTCAATTGTACTATTGCGTTTTTAATTTACTTCATTTAAATTAAGATGTCCCGCGTGTATCACATAACTACTAAAGAAGGGTTTATTTATTTTGTAATCTTTTTTCAATGCTTTGAAGCGCCTGTTCAATAATTTTTAGTTTATCTGGCTCATCTCGACAGTATAATCTTGCTTTTTCAAAATGTCCTTTTGCTTCTTCATTTGTTTGTCTCATTTGTAAAGGTGTCAGACTTTTAGTGTCTTTAGCAATGTAACCCAGCGCATATCCTAATTCAAAGTGTGCTTTATCATGTCCGCACATGATTGCTTGTCTTGCATCTGTTTCAGCAAAGTAAAATTTTTCCGCATCAAATTTACCCAAACGATTATATTCATTTGCACGACTTGCGAGTGCTTTGCCGTGTTGCGGAATTTCTTGCAAGAATTGTGTGTACC
Source organism: Candidatus Woesearchaeota archaeon (assembly GCA_030630695.1). GTDB lineage: Archaea > Nanobdellota > Nanobdellia > Woesearchaeales > ARS49 > WJKI01. The sequence continues at coordinate 8,261 of DAOVMP010000001.1, read as the reverse complement.
AATCAATACTTTGCTCTAATATTTTTCTTTTTTCAGAACCGGCGGAATTTGATGCCTTTCTTGAATAAAGAGCACCAAAATTAAATTTAACATACGGGTGAGGCGCTTCTTTTTGTTTCCGCGCCATGAGTATTGCTTCGTTAAGCTGTTTTTCTGCATCTTCGTTTCTTCCTAGATATTCTAATGTTCGAGACAATTCCATTCTATACCAAGTATTAGTTCCGTCCAATTCTACTGCTTTAAGTAAATCCTCTAATGATTGATCCATGTCATCGTTTTTAGACCAGTTAAAACTGTTTGGATTGTCAAGTAACGCTCTTTTTCTAAATGATACTCCTCGGTTATGATACGCCTCCGCGTGAGTAGAATCTATTTCTACAGCTTTGGTGTACATGTCAATAGCGGGAGAGTATTGTTCTATTGTATAGAATAAATATCCCTTTTGAATCATTCTTTCTGCTTCATCTCTTCTTTTTTCAGTTTCTTCTCTCGCCGCATCCTCTGCTTTCTCTCTCTCTTGATCTTTTTGTCGCGCTAATTCTATTTTTTCTTTGTCTTTTATTGCCAGTGCTTTATCTTTTTTGGCAACTTTCGCTTCCGCCTTCGCTGTTTGTGCTTCTGCTTTTTCTGCTTGTGATTGAAAATACATTATTCCAGAACTTCCTGCTGCTAACAAAACCAATCCTGCCAGTCCTGTTAATATTTTTTTGGAATTTTTTGTGTAAAATCTTCCAAATTTTTCTTTAAAGCTATATTTATGTGCACTAACTTTTTCTCCGTCTAAGTATTTTTGAATGTCATCGATTAAATGTTCAACATCAGAATATCTTTTGTTTTTCTTTTTTTCAAGTGCTTTTGTGACTATTGATTCTAGTTCTTTTTGAACATTTTTCATTTTTGTTTTTTTGCCATTAATTATTTTATGTACTAATTGTAATGCACCATCTTGGTCATTTATTTTTATTGGAGGTTCATACATTAACATTTCAAATAGTGTTGCTCCGAGAGAATATACATCTGATCGTTCATCTATTGCGTCTATATCTCCTCCGGCTTGTTCTGGAGGCATGTATGCAAATGTTCCCATTACTGCCCCGTCTTGTGTTAAACCGGGTTTTGCAGGCATTTGTTCTTTGCTTTTGTCTACACTTTTTCTTACTTTGTCTTCTGTACCTTTTTTCTTAGCCAGTCCCCAGTCCATAAATTGAACTTCTCCAAATTCTCCAATCATTATATTTTCAGGTTTTATATCTCTGTGTATTATTCCTTTAGAATGTGCGTATGCCATTGCATCGCATGCTTTAATGAATATTTCAAGTAATCTTTTTTCATTGTATTTTTCGTCATATCCGTCTTCTTTTTTGTGTATTTTTTTGATTATTGAAGATAATGTTTCCCCCTTGATTAGTTTCATTGAAAAATGGCGATCATCAAGCTTTGCGTATAACGGAGGAATTGAAGGATGAGCTAATTCTGCTGTTGCCTGCATTTCGTTTTCAAATCTAAGTATGGATTCAAAATTTTCTGCAAAAGATGATTTTATTGCTACCTCTCTTTTAGGATTTTTTTGTTCTGCTTTTAATATTACTGCCATTCCGCCTTCGTCAAGTTTGGAATAATTAGTATATTCTGATCTCCATTCTTCTTCTGCCGGTATTTGTGTTTCGTCTTGGGATCGTGCCGGACTCAAAATATCTCCTATTGGATCTGTTTTTTTGCTTTGTACTGTTGCGTTAATATCTTGTTGGTCAACAGGTATTGTTGGCATGTGCTCCTGTCTTTTGCTAGATTCTGGTTTTCTGTTTACTGTTTGTAGATTATCTTGCTGGTCGAGTCTAGAAACAAGTGTTTTTTCACCAGTCAATGTTTGTCCGTCGCCTACTGTTGGAGGGACTCTTCCGGCGAGTGTTAATCCTTCTCCTATAACATCTTTGTTAATTTTTTCTTGTGCTTCTTGAATCGTTTGTATAAGTTTGTCTCTTCGCTCAGGTTGTGTATCTTTATACTCTGGATGAAGCAAATCAAGTGCCTCAAGATAAGAAATTTTGTGTTCTTTGCTCGCCGCTTTAACTTTTTCAAATAGGTTTGGATTTCTTTTTCTTACTATTTCTTCAAATCCTTTGTCTAGCTCCCAGGTCATTTTACCACTAATAAAGGACTAATCCTTTATAAAGCTTTCGGTTAGTTTATTATAGCACCACTATGTAGTGATTAAAATAAGAAGTTTTATAAGTATGTAATATATATCTACTATTAAAATGGCTGAAATAAGGGAACCTTGCTTTCCAGAAAATAAAATACAAGAAATAAGAGAAATATTTTTTCCATTAGTTGGTGAAGAACCTAAAGAAAGAATTATAACTGAGTTCAATGTGTACGACACTAGAGAAATAAAAGATATAAATGCGGTTTTTCAAGTAAACTATTTACATTCTAATCTTGGAAAAGAAGAGGCGCATAGACAAGAATTTGAAAAGTTTATTTCGGAATATGGATTAGTTCATTTGATAGAGAATATTGATGAAAATCTACTAGTTCGTCATGCAGATTATTTCACACAACCGTACTGGGAGGATCCAGAACACGTTAGATATTTCACAACAAAAGCTAAAGAATTATCAAAAAACGAGGTCTTTGATTATGATGGGACAGTAATCGCAGAGTCTAAACAATATGATATGTTAATTTGTGTAGAGAACAGAAAAGATTTAAGACAACTAATGAAGATGTTCAGAAAACATTTTTATCTTAATGATATAGATTCATATGGTCGATATATTTTGGACAAAACCAAAAGTAAAATTCCTAATGATGATTCTGTTAAAAATGATCCGTGGGATATTCCGTTGATAACAATTGATTATCACGATAAAAGAAGAGTTAGAGGTTTTAAAAAAATTAAACAAGTTAATTTAAAAAAGATAAAATCCGAAGATTTCTGGGACGAAATTATGTTAATAAGTTCTTTGACAGATAAAAGATATAGGTTGTTTATCGAAGAACTAAAAAAGAATAAAAAAAAGTATAATATGCAATTTAAAAATTTTGAGAAATTAGTGAACAGATTATTTGTTGATGAGTATATCAACAGAGACTAAGAGAAACTTCGTTTTTCTTCAATCTCTCTTTTTTTCTTTTAAACCAAGAAAGACTGTAATACAAATCGCCAAAAACAATCCTATTATCTTTTTTCTTTTTTTGTTCGGACAGTATTGTTTCTGCTTCTGTTTTAGTATGGATGCCATATCCCTCAATTCGCCCGCAGGGGCGCGGGTATCCCCAGATTCCTATTACGCATTCTTCCCCGATATTCTTTGAATGATTTTTTAGTTCTTGTTCTTTAGATAAGATGTAATTTAAGTTTTTTGATGTTCTTAAGTCTGTTGGAATGTCGATTTTTGTTCTTTTAACAAACTTTTCGTATATATCTTTAGGCATATAACATTTATTAGTTTTCAACATATATAAAGATTTCGGCATATTAATCTATTATTTACTCTTGTTTTTCCGATACATTTATATATCGGAAATTGAAAGTTTATGAGTATTACATATATAGGGTTGGGTAATAAAACAAAAGGGGTAGATAGAGAGTGTTAGTTACAGATACTATTGTATTTGAGAACTGTAGTGTTTGCTCTAGATATTATAATCCATGGTAAAAAACAAGAATAGTGAAAACTATAATGTTTTCTTACTTGTATTAGTCTTAGCTATTTTGGCATGTATGGGGTATATGTATTTTGAGTTTGTACAACCACACCCTACTGGTTTAACAACGTATAATGAATCTAATCAGACAGAAATTAATTACCCGCCAATATGGTCTTATAATGAAACTGTTTTTACAATAAATAAAAATCAAGAATTAATTCTAGATTTAAATAATTATTTCTCAGATCCTGATCAAGAAGTTCTTAGCTATTTGGTTACCCAACCAAGCGGTTTTTCTGTTTTGTTAGAAGGAAACATTCTGTCGATTAATCCAGACCAGAACTTTGTTGGAGATAGAATGTTTGCCATCACCGCTTCTGATGAGATAAGTTTAACAACAGAAAACATAAGAGTTATTGTCCAGGAAACAGAAGTTACTTTTAATAAAGGAGAAACTATTCAGGATAAAGATGACAAATTCGTTGGTAAAAAAATTGTAGACGAATTAGAATTTGAAACTTATTTTAATTACATAATAAAAAACAACTCAGGATTATTCTTGAGTTTTTATCACGATTCAGAACAGATTCAAAACATTTGGATTGAAGGAAATGTTTCTTATGAACTAAGCAAAGAAAATGCATCAGCAAAAGAAAACATTACTTTAGTTGTTTACAAAGAGCAGGGAATAATCCCAAAATTTAAGTTGCACATTGGAACCGCTTCAGAAGTTTTTGAATTTGGCAAAGAAATTCCAGAGGTAATAGTAGAGGATAAAGATGGAAACCCGGCAGATTTCTCTTTCATTGATAGAGATGATGAAAAATTAGATGTTGAAGTTACAAAAGAAGATGCTAAAGCAGTCATAAAAGGAATAATCGTTTCTCAAATTGAAGCAAAAATAGATATAACAGATGATGAAGAAATATTGACAAAAGTTTTTGCAGCAGAATCGATTGATATGGAAGAAGCAATAATTACTTTGCCTAAACACACAGAAACTCAAGGAGTTTCTGGTGCGCAGAAAAGCAACACTTTTCTTGCGACAGAAGATGTTAATGTAATAATGGAATGTTCTGATTTTAATTTAACAGAATTTGAGTGTAAAGGAACATGGATTAAAACAGATTTGGTTTTTGAAGAAAACAATACACATATTACTTTCACAGTTGATCATTTTAGTGGTTATGGCGGTGGAAAAATAGATATTTTAACTGTAAAATCTTATCCAATGGTCGGAACTATTTGGACTGTTGAGTTTAATACAACTGGAACAGAAAATTTAACCATAACTCCTATAAACGGAACTCAATTTGGGACTGATTTGATTTTCTTGTCATTGTCTTGCGGAGAAACGATAATAAACGCACAATATGATGGCATTAAAGTATTTTATGAAAACTTTAATTGTTCTACAATAGCTTATGAAAAAAGCACTATTTTAACAAGAGGAAAACATCTTTTAAAATTCGAGTTTGGTAATGATACTGCTTATGCATATAACACTGCTTATTCGGGTTTGTATAATTTAAGCACTGCTAATTTTACATTATATGGTGAACGTCCAAATGATCTTGCAGGAAAATCTATTGCAACAGGAGATATTACTGGTGATGGAGTATTAGATTTAGTTATTGGTGCTCCAGGTTTTAATTCAGGGGGATTGGCAGATGTTGGTAAAGTATATGGTATTTTTGGACCATTGCCTACTAATGGTTCTGTGATTAATTTAAGCAATGCAAATGTTTCTTGGTTTGGTGCTAATGCAAGTGATCAATTAGGTTATGCTGTTGCAGTTGGAGATCTTAATAATGATAGTATTGATGATATAATAATGGGCGCTCCTTATTTTGATCCTAAAGATGATTCTGCAAATGATCAGTATGGCGCAGTATACATAGTTTATGGACATGCAGGTTTAACAGGAACTTTAAATTTTAGTTTAACTGCAGATTATAATGCCTCTTTTTTAGGTGAAATAAATGATGGACATGCTGGTTGGTCTTTAGCAATGGGTGATGTAGGATATACAAATATTACTGATTTGGTTATTGGTTCTCCTGGTTGGCAGACAGGAGGAGGACTTGCAGTAGGTAAAATATATGTTATTTTTGGAATTGATGATGTTTTTTCTAGAGTAAATGTTTCTTTGTCAAATGCTAATGCATCTTTTGAAGGAGAAGGTGCAGAAGATTTATTTGGTCATGCGATTGCAATAGGTGATGTAATTAATAATAGTATAGGAGATATATTGGTTGGAGCACCACGTGCAGATGCAGGACAGGCAGATGCTGGAAAGTTCTATATTATTAATGGTTCTATTAATCAGGGCATGTCTGGAAATGTTAGTCTTCATATTAATGGTTCTTATTATGGGGAAGGTGCAACATCTAATTTAGGCTGGTCTATTGATGCAGGTGGTGATGTAAATAATGATTCTATTACTGATTTCATGGTTGGTGCGTATTTAGATGATATTGCAAATCCTAATACGGGTAGAGCATATTTGTTTTATGGCGGTCGTGATCTTCATAAAAATGGTGCAGTTGCCACTTATGCTAATGCTTCCTGGTATGGTGAAGCAGTTAGTGATGAATTAGGTTATTCTGTTTTGATTACAAGTATGTTAAATGATAGTTATGCAGATGTTATGATTTCTTCTTATAATCAAAGCAGTGTAGGTGGTGCATTAGCAGGACGGTTTTACTTAATCTATGGTCAAAATGTCAGTAATACTATTAGTCAAGACATAAGTTCTGCAGCAGATGCTTCATGGTATTCTCAAGGCAGTGGAACAGGAAGCACAATGGCTGCAGGAAGCCTATTTGTAGGAACAGAAACTGAGTCTTTAGATTCTGATGGAGATGGAACTTACTCTTCTGAAATAGGTGGTATCTATTCTATTCTTACTGAAAATCCAGGTGTAACAATAACTAGTCCTCCGCCAACAACAACTTGGACTGGCGGCGGCGGTGGCGGGTTTCCTAATCCTAGTCCTTCAGATCTTCCTACTTGTGAAGATATTGTGGGTCTTGTTGTTGAAAAAGAAGTTCCTGATTATGAAACTGGTAAAGTAGAATTAACAATTGGAATAACAATGAAAAAACCTATGTCTGTTATGCTATCAACTAGTGAAGGTCATGCAGTCAAAATAGAAGGTGATGATTTTTCACTTGATGCCAACGGCAATGTTCATGCTACTGTAACTTTTTTTGTTTCTCCAGATAAAATAATAACATATTCACTTATTACTGGTGCAGGTATTGGATGTTCAGTTGGAAATGAATATCTTTATGAATCTCTTTGCGGTCAAACAGTTAACAGACCGCCGCCAAATCCTATTGATGCAGTACATCAGAATTTTTTCCAGGAATCAACAGATGTTGTTGTGTTTAATGAAGATTCTTTTAATGGAGATATAACTATTGAATATTTTGCAACACGCACAAGTGATCCAGGAACAATGGAAATAACTGCAGAGTATTGTTTAAATCAAGAAGATCCAGATTATAGTCCATTCGTACCAACATCAATTACTTTTGATGCAGATAGTGCAATACATTCTGGCGACGTGTTTATGACTGATAATAGTTTACAGACTTTAAGAGATATTTGCAATTGTAATGGAGATGTTGATATAACCGGCGGGGCAATTGTTTCAACAGGTACACAAAGTTCTTGTGATTCAACAAATAAAGATTTGTTTGACAGAAAAAGAATTTTATTAACTCCAGAATATTTTAAAGCATTGTCCGCATTTAACCAAAAAGCAAATGAAAAACAATTAAATCAAAATAGTTTATCAAAAATAACTGGTTTAACAACTAACAAAATTACTGGTAAAGCGTATGCACCGATTCCTCCAGGACATAAATGTGAAGATACTGTATGTCCTGCAGGCCAAGTTGTAACTAATTTAGATACTTGTGCTTGTGCAATTGCTTGTGATTTTGTTCGTGAATGCCCAACTTCACAAGTTTGGAGTTTTGATACTTGTTCTTGCGTAACTCCTATTGTTCCGCAGGAAAAAGAACCAGATTATCCTGTTCCTATGCCGTGGACATCTTTAGGTGGCGGTACTGGTATGTGGATTGTTCATGGTAGTGTTACTGTTAATAATGCAAACTTGCAAGCACCTGCTACTGTTTATGTTCCTGGAACTCCTCCTCCGCCAGTTCCAATTCCTGTACCAAGTGCTCCGCCTGTTGGTTCATCTCCTACTGGCGCGTTTATTAATTTAATCACTGGTAGTTCTATATATAATTGGATTTTTAGTAAATCAACAGTTACTGGAACATCTATTGTAGATATTACTGGAATGGCTGCTTCAGGTGGTCAAGGAACACAGCATTCAATAACAACTACGAGCAGTCAACCATTGTCTACAACGAAAAAAGCATGTGGAAATTGTCCAGATGATACTGCTGTTCCTACTCCAATACCCACACCTGTTCCTACACCAACAGGTAGACCTGGTCCAACTCCTACTCCTGCTCCAAGACCAGGTATAACTTATCCTGCTCCTACTGGTCCTCCAGTTCCTACACCAACTCCTTTACCTACTCCAACACCTACTCCTGCTCCAAGATCAGGTATAACTTATCCTG
>DAOVMP010000073.1 GCA_030630695.1 Candidatus Woesearchaeota archaeon | reverse complement strand
GATAATATTAGTTCCTATTGTAATATATTTACTTAGTTTTTCAATAGTAATGTTTCATTACCCTACTTATGAAAAACTGATTAATAAATATAGTTCAGATAAAACAACCGCTTCTTTGCAAACGAAAAATATAATTTCATATTTTCAAGGCAAAGAAGAACTGCGCGGTTTTACTAAATTCGAAGCAGATCATCTCAAAGATGTCAGATTTGTAGTATGGCTGTTGATTTTTGTAATGATTTTTGGAATAATTGCCTTGTTTGTGATTAATGATAAGTCTGCAATTGTTAAAGGTGGAATATTAAGCATGATTCTGCCTTTGATTTTGTATTTTTTACCCTTTGATATGCTTTTTACTCTGTTTCACTATGTTTGTTTTCCGCAAGGGAATTGGATGTTTGCTGATAATTCAATACTAATACAGATGTATCCTATTGGTTTTTTCTATTCTTTTTTCAAAAACATACTTTTAAGAGGATTTATCTTGGGGTTAGTGATAACAATAGCTTTTTCAATAGATAAAATAAAGAAGAAAATATATACTCTACTACAATAAAATTAATAAAGAGGTTTGCTATTTCTAGATGATAACAAACTAAACAGGGGGATATTTATGGATACGAGAGTCAGAAAAATCATATTGGCGAGTTTTGCAGTTATAGTAATTCTAATGCTTACAGGATGTGCTTTAAAGGATTTTAAAGTCAAAAGACAAGCACAAATAACTGATACTGAAATAGATGAAATAGACAAAGCTCTACAAGAAATAGAAAGAGTATCCGAACTAATTGAGCAAGATAATCCTGATGTTCCTATAGAAGAAATGAAAGACCAAACCCCTTCAGAAGATGAAAGCGGACTTCCAATCAAAAATGTAAAAGAAGGCGATTTAGTAGAATTTCCAAATCTAAAAGCAACAGATCCAGACGGAGATCTGATAGAATACGAATTCACTTCTCCACTTAACAGACGCGGGAAATGGCAAACAAAAGAAGGAGATGCAGGAAGATACAAAATAACAATAACTGCATCAGACGGAACAAACAAAGTTAATCAAGATGTAATCATAATTGTAAAAGCTTTGAACCGCGCTCCTGTACTTGAAATAGAAGAAAAAACAGTCGTGGTTTCAGAAGGAGAAAAAATAACCTTAACTGCAAAAGCAACAGACCCTGACAATGACGACGTGACAATAACTTACACAGGCTGGATGATTGGTCCTGTAAAAACAACAGATTACCGAGATGCAGGAGAACACACTGTAATTATAACTGCTGATGATGGCAAAGCAAAAGTTCAAGAAGAAATCAAAGTTATAGTAGAAAATGTCAACAGAGGACCAAGAATCGAACTAATAACAGATATTGTAATAACAGAAGGAGACAAAATTACTATTGAACCTAGAGCATCTGATCCAGACGGCGATGAAATCAACTTTATGTATTCCCGCCCTGTAGATCCATCAGGAGTATGGAGAACAGAAGACGGAGACTCTGGAAAATACCGAATTACTGTAACAGCAACAGACGGACAAGCAGAAGACCAAACAAGCTTCTACATTGTAGTTGAATCACTTAACAAAGCTCCAGTAATTACAGTTCCTGAAGAAGTAATCTATGTTGACGAAGGAGAACTAGTAAGCATAAACGCAGAAATAACAGATCCTGAAAACGATGAAATGACTATTGCTTATACAGGCTGGATGACATCAGACACATACATGACAGACTATGAAGACCAAGGAACACACAAAACAACAATCAAAGCAACAGACGGAATCAACTCAGCAGAAAAAGAAATAACAATTATTGTGAAAGACGTAAACAGAGCACCGGTATTTGAAACAGGAGCTTTTGATTAATTTTTTTCTTTTTTTAGAAATAATTTTTTTTTAAGAATAAGCTTAATTATCTTTTACTTCATCTTCTAAGTTTTTAGGTTTTCTAGAAGCAACTTCATTCAATGTTTCTGCATGTATAGTAATAATTTCATTTAAATACGTCAAAGGCACTCCAAAAGGAAGACAATCACCATTATGTACGTTACAATGATCTATCATCAATTTGCTGACAGGATCATAACCTTCAAAAAGATTCTTAGCAACACCAGTTTCAGCAAAATAATTTATACTAACATAGTCTAAACCACGAAAACTCATGCTACAACCAAAACCCTCTTTATACACATCTTGTACTATTGTTTTACGGCCCCAATTCTGCCTTAATCCTATTGCATATACCTGTGTATTAACTATTACTGTATTTTCGCGATGCAAGTTTAATATTTTTAAGGCAGAATCCATATCTTCTGCACTTTTGAGAATTTTCTTATTTATGCTTACAAACGTTTCACAACCAACAACAAATGCTGTTGGTTTTTCTTCTTTAGATAGTGTTTCTACTGCTTGTTCTGCTCTTAGTTTAGCAATCTCTGTTAATGCCGCTTCTCTTTTTTCATATTTTTTTAATATCTTTTCAATATTAACTTTAGTTCTAATAGAAGTAAAATCAAACTTTTTTTCAGTTAAAAACCTAATATGATTCCCTGACTCAGATGCTAAATATTTTTTCATATTAATAAAAAAAGAACCAGTGTTTAAATGCTTTTATTGACTCTAAAGTATATTTCTAAGTATATTCTTATACTCCAATACAATAGAATTTAAAAAATCTAAAGCTTTTCACAGTTTATGCTCTTAAAATCTCTTAGGCTGGAAAATATAAGGAGCTATATCACACAGGAAATCAAATTTCCAACAGGAATAGTTCTCTTATCAGGAGATATTGGCTCTGGAAAATCAACAATTCTTTTAGCTATAGAATTTGCACTATTTGGAATATTACCCGGCGAATTATCCGGAACTTCTTTGCTTCGAAACGGTGAAGATAAAGGAAATGTTGAACTTAATTTTGAAATAAATAAGCAGAATATTGTAATTTATAGAACATTAAAACGGAGCAAAACATCTGTTGGACAAGGAAATGGCTATATTGTCCGAAATGGAGTAAAAAAAGATCTTACACCTGTTGAACTGAAAACAGAAGTGTTTAATCTGCTTGGATATCCAAAAGAAATGCTTTCTAAAAGCAAAAATATTTACAGATTTACTGTTTATACACCACAGGAAGACATGAAACGAATACTGCAAGAGCGAAAAGAAGACAGATTAGATATATTACGTAAAGTATTTGATATTGACAAATACAAACGAGTTCAAGACAATACTTTAGCTTATATCAAGTCAATGAAAGAATCTCAAAAAGAAAAAGCAGGAATGACAGCAGATCTCGAAGACAAGAAAAAAAATAGAGGGTATCGCCAAAGAGATTTTAACACTGCTGAGAAAAAAATACAAGATATAAAACCATTGGTCAATGCTGCCAAAATAAAAGTAGAGCATAAAAAGAAAATAATAGAAGAAATAGAAGAAAGACAAAAAAAATTACAGGATTTTAAACAAATACTTGCTGTAAAAGAAACAGAAATACAAAGCAAAACAGAACAACACAAGAATAATCTTTGCCAGTCAAAAGAACTTGAAAAAGAGATTCAAAATTTGAAAAAAGAAGTCAGTGGAAAAGAAATAAAAGAATCACTTACAGGAGAAATACAAGAAATAAATAAAACTATTTTAGAAATCGAGCGTGAAATACGAATTTCCACTGAAACCAAGATAATACACGAAACAGACTGCAACAGAAGCAAGGAACTGAAGAAAAAAATAACAGAGCTTAATAATTGTCCAACATGTCTGCAAATCGTCGATGAAACACATAAATCCAATATTTCTTCAAAAGAAAATGAAAAAATCGATAGCTGCACACTTCATATTGACAAATATATCAAAGAAATTGCTTTAAAAGAAGAAAAACTAACAGAAAACAAGAAACAAATCGAAGAATTGCGGAATTCTGAAAAAGAAATGGCCGCTTTGCGCGTCAAGAAGAATAGTCTTGAAACCAAAGAAAAACAATTTACAAATTTAATTGAAATACGGGAAAAATTACTGAAAACAATTG
>DAOVMP010000110.1 GCA_030630695.1 Candidatus Woesearchaeota archaeon | reverse complement strand
CTTCTTTTGATATCATTTATCCAACTCTTTCCTTCAATTCTTCAATTCTTTTCCTCTGCCTTTCTTTAAACTCCTTTAAATTAAGCTTCATCCTCTTCATCTTCGTCATCTTCATCATCTTCAGGCTTTTCAGAATAAGGCTTTGTAATAACACTAACTTTAGGCATTTGAACCTTTGGTGAAGAACTTAAAATTGGTTCAGTAATCTTTGGCTGTTTTTGCACTCCAGTCTTATGATAATCTCTATCATCAATTGCCAAATGGTTTGGGTCAAATCCAGTTAATTTTGTTTCACCATAAGTTGACTGAGTTACCTGAACTATTTTGTCATATAATTGAGTTAATGGATTAAATATTTCAAACAAATAACACATTGAATGAGGTATTCCACTTTTTTCAGTATGAGCTGGTTCTCCTCTCCAGCCAACACAGTCTTTTACACTATAACCTAAATCAAGCAAGTATTTTTTTATTTTTGGAATTTCTTTTAATGGGTCAACTTGTTTTCTTGAAGTTGTTGCATAAGGCGAATCTCTTTTTACATTTAATACAAAAGCATAAACTATTAGCATTACAATTGGAATAGCAACTACTGCATAGTGTTGCATTAAGATTCTGCCTTTTGTTTTATCTATGTCTAAGAACCAGATTATTCCAATTACTGCAAACAAAATTAATGCAAATCCTAAAACCCATTGTTTTGTAGGAGTTTTTTCTTTTTTTTCCTTTTCAGTCATTCAAAAATCACCAATAATAAACACTCTCAAACAAAAACATTGGCTTTTCAGCCAAACCAAAATAAATCATTCCAAAAAACATAAGAAAAAACATAAAAGAAGGAAAACACCAACTTAAAGAAAAAATTAGCCAAGAAAAAAACACAAAGAAAAAAACCAAAAACTTTAAATTAGTTGACTTTTTAGTTCCATAAATTTCAAACAAAACAAAATAACTAAATAACCAAACACAAAATAAAAAGAAAAAAGAACCAAGAGATAATTCTGCATTGCTTAACATTCAAAAACCAATCCTTTTTTACTTCCAGTTTAATTCTTCAGATTCTCCTTTGCCAATTTCTTCTTGTTTTTCTTCCTCTGGTTCAAATCCAAGTAAATCATTTTCTTCTTCTAACTCACTCCAGCCACATTTTCCATGCCAAGTGAATCTTTCCTCAATTAATTCTCCACATTTAGGGCAAGGTTTCATTTTTGGCTTAACTTTTTTTGTTTTCTTTGGTTTTTTAGGTTTTTTTGGCTTAATTACTTCCTTAATTTCTTCTTTTGGTTCAGTTTCTTCTGGCTGTTCTGGTTCTTCTTCATTAGATTCATCTGTTTCATCAGCAGATTCTTTATCTTCATCACTTTCATCATTTTCTTCTTCAACTTCCTCAGGCTTTTCTTCAATTACTTGAACCTGCCTTTCTTTTGCTTCAACCATTAATTCATTTAAATTAGTTAACGGAGTTTCCAAATCAAAATCATCTAAATTATGCAATTTACCCCCATCATATAGTTGAAATTCTTCCTTTTTCAAGCTAACCACTTCTTTTTTTAACTCTACTAACTCGATTTCTTTACGCTGTAGCTTTTGAAGGAATAAATTATTCTTTATAATAGCATGATTAAGCAATTCAAAGGCATTTTCATAAGCCTTTACCAAGCCATTTACAAAAACAACAACTTTTTCCGCACTCTTCACAACCTCAATCGAACTCCGAGCTTCCAAGTCAACAATTAAGTCCTTAAAGTCAGAAGTTTGCGAACAAAAATCGTAAAATTCTCTTTTAGTTAATTCAGGAACTTGTTTTGCAGTCAAAACAAATAATTCATCCCACACATCAGTTTCTTTAACTGAATGAAGTTCACTAATTTCATGCAATTGCTTTCTTAAAAAATTAAAATTCTCATCATTGATTCTGCTTTTGCCAAGCAATTCAAAAATTGCCCTTTGGCGTTCTGAACTAAAACCCAAACCAGTTTTATTATTTGTTGTCATCGTCATCTTCCTCTTTAACTGCCTTTGCTCCAATTCCTTTAATTTTTCTAGCCAAATTTGCTGCTTCACCCATTTCATTAATTAATTCTTGTTTTACAATCTGCCTTTGCACTAAATCAATTGCTTCAGGAGTAGTTAATTTCTTCCAAGGCATTTTAATATTATCAGCAGAAATTCTGCAAAAAATTACGTTTCTTACTCCAAGAATTGCGTCAGCATCAGGCAAAAGCCTTACATCAGCAGAAGCTCCATCTAAAACAACATTAGTTAATTCAATTCCATTACTTAACCAAAGTTTTCCAATTTTTCCATTCTCTAAGTTTTCATATTTTCCAGTAGGAGAAGAAACATAACCTTTTCCTCCTTCTCCCCCAAAAACAAAAGTAGAAACAGTTCCCCCAGACTTTGCTTTGCCATGAGATTGTAATGGATTAGAACTTTTTTGAGTAATAAACTGCACAAAATATAAAACAGCAATAAATCCACAAACTGCTAAAAACAAGAAAAAAGGCAATGGCAGTTCATAAGTTGGAATTACAGCCATTCAAAACCAACCTTCCTTTTTATCCTTCCATTCTTTTACTTTAAATACTGCAAAACCAGCTAAAAGCAAGAACAAAACCAAGTTTTCAATCCAAAACATGTTATAAAATTGCTGAGTCTGCATGTCACTGGTTTCTATTTGCACATCACACCTTAATTTTTCCTGATACAAGTCATTAGCACTTTGAGCTTCATCGTTTTCCATTAAAATTTGCTTTTCTCCATAACATTTTGTGTCAGCATTATTAACATTAAACTGACAGGTTGCAAGATTAGAAGCACAAGTGCTTCTTTCAACTTTTGCAGTATTTAAGTCAAAAACACAATAAGAATAATTTGCAGTAGCAACATCTAAATTATTTAAGCAAATAAGCCAAGAATCTCCTTTTGCCTGAGAATCTCTCATATAATGAGCTTTTTCTTCCAAACAAGAAGTTAAATCAATTACACAAGTAGACTGTCTTTTTGAAACAGGGTAGGGGTAAATTAACATAATTGTTGCATCAGTTGAAGAAACATTCATTATTCTTAAAGTTACTCCAATTGCTTG
>DAOVMP010000041.1 GCA_030630695.1 Candidatus Woesearchaeota archaeon | reverse complement strand
GAAAGATTATCTTTCATGGTGACAAAGTTCTTTGGACTTATAATCCTGCGGGCAAACTTAAGAGAAAAAGGGGATTGAGAGTAAGGTGAAATTTAACAAGAAAGTTTCTATTGAACTTATTGACGACGCTAAAGAGTCATACAGACGACTCAATAAAATTATTGGAGAGCAGAAAAAATCAGGGAAAATTAATTCTGACGAAATAAAGTTATGGAACGGTATTCAGAGAGCTTTTGATCTTATAGTAGATAATCCTTTCTACGGCGAGAACGCCAAGAAAAAACAAATCCCAAAATATTATAGCATTAAATATACTGCAAAAAATCTGTTTATTGTCGATTTGCCTTTGTTCTGGAGAATGGTATACATTTTAGAAAGCGATAAAATAGAAATAGTTGCCTTTATTTTGAATATATTTGGCCATGATGATTATAACAAAAGGTTTGGTTTTAAGAAAAAATGACTTCCAGATTAGCTGCTAAATTGTGTGTGGAGTTGTATTAATTATTAATAAACGTAATTTTAAAAAATCATTTAAACTGTTTAAGTTCATTCTCCAAATATTCTATCAGTGCTTCTGCGGATTTATTAATCTCGTAAGCTAAGGATAGTGCTGTACTTGCGTTTTTATGATAAACAAGTTTATCACTAGGATGAGATTCTAGTTCTGTTATTTGTTTAGCACGACCGATAATAACTGACGCACGTTCAACAATATGGTTATATTTTTGTTCAAATTCAGTCATTTTTCACACCTCCATTAAATTATATCAAAAAAAAGAGTTATTAACATATATAAATAGTTTTCTATTCTCCACTCGTGAAGTAAACCCGGAAAAAGATGTAAATAACATGACTTCTCGTTTAGCTGCTAAGTTGTGTGTAGAGTTATATTAATAAATTTTTTTAATAATATCTATAGATTTCTTATTTTATTTTTTTATAATGTATTCTTAACTTCCACTTGATTTTAGTCTTCTTGTGTTTTTTAATATAATCAATAGTCTTCTTACCAAAAATAAAACCATATGTTCTTACTGCTTTTGCTACAGAACCATAATTTTGAATTTGATAATAGTCTTTATGCTTGAAACCTAATTTAGAAAGAGTTTTGTCAATGATATGTTCAATATCAAATCCTTTAGATTGGCGTTTTTTTCCAAATATTACTGGTGCTAATTCGCCGCCATACCATTTTGGAGCAATATCTATAGTTATGATGTAACCGTCTTTTTTGACAATTCTGGTTGCTTCTTTTAAAAATCTCTTGATGCTCGCGGGAGTATCCATTCCTACCAGTGTTGCTCCGATAACAAAATCAACAGAATCTTTCTTGAGGGGAATTTTTGCTGCAAGCCCCTTCTTGAATTCTACGTTATTAATTTTCTTTTTCTTAGCGTTTTTAATTGCTAAGTTTCTCATAGCATTTTCAGGTTCTATGCCTATTACTTTTTTTGCATACTTCGCTAAATCAAATGTAGACAATCCTGATCCAGAACCTATATCTGCAATAACCTTTCTTTTAAAATCAAACATCTTAGGAAGAATATGAATCCATTTAGGATATTTCTTTACACTCGCAAATTTATCATAGACTTCAGGATAATCTCTATAAAGAATATCCCATCTGTTTTCGATAGTTTCAATTTTTTTCATGTTTTATATTTATTAGAACTAATATTTAAACCTTTGCAGACCACAACCTTTAAAAACCCACTTCTACTATCTCTTCTTTACATGGGACGTATAAAGACTAAATTGACTAAAAGATTGACTTTAGAATTATTAGAGAAGCATAGAGATAAGTTAAGCACTGAGTTTGACGCTAATAAAAAATTAGTGGCAGAACTTATGGTTGGTACCAGCAAGAAATTAAGAAATGTTATTGCTGGCTATGTTACACGACTTAAGAAGAAAGATTGATAACACTGGGGGTGTTAAGAAATGGGAGATGACAGTTCGATTTTTATTGGAGCAAAGCCTTTTATGAACTATGTTACCGGAGTTGTAATGCAGTTCACAACAAAAGGAGCAGATACAGTGACAGTTAAGGCAAGGGGTAAATTTATATCTCGTGCTGTTGATGTTGCAGAAGTTTCAGCCAAGCGTTTTCTTGAAGGTTCTGTTTTTACTAAGAGTATTGCGATAAATTCAGAAGAGTTTACTAACAAAGAAGGAAAACAAGTGCGGGTTTCTACAATAGAGATTTCAATGGTTAGAAAAGACGCTTCTTAATTTTTTTTTCTTTTCACAGAGAGCTTACTCTCTAGTGTTTTTTATAATCACCATGCGGTGACTAACAACCATAAGCTTTAAATAGGCCGAATTCTTTATATAGTTAGAAAATATGTTGTATTTATGGTGGATAAGAAGAAAATGGAATTAGATTTAACGGGCAAAATAGAAGAAATGCCTGAGGGAGTATATGTTTCAGATCCAAATCTTAAACCCTGGACTGATATGACTTGGGCAGGTATTAAAAAAGAACAAAAGGAAGTAGTTTCAAGAGCAGCAAGAAAAGAACAAGGAACAAGGTATTACTATATTTTTAATGAGCGGTATACACCAGAATTGGTTGAGAGTATTGAAAAGGATTGTGCTTCTTGTTTAAGTGGAATAGTTGATGGTTTTAGAGCAAAATTGCCAAAAGGTGCTCAACCTATTGAGTGTGATTGGTTTGATGTTTATTGGAGTGATTTTGAAAAGGTTATTCAAGAAAAATTGTATAAGAATGAATTAGTATTAAAACAGTTTGAAGGACCTCATGAGGTTACTGCAGTTAATTTTTCCATAGCTGTGGCAAATGCGTATAGGGCCGTAATTAATGATAGAAACGAGATAATTATTTTTCCTCAAGAATCTAACGAATGTCAGAGTGACCGATAATCCAGATATTTCTTATTTTAAATTCTGATTTGGGAATTTTAGTTTTTCCAATTTCTTTTAATATTTTTCTAGCTTCGTCTTTTTCCAACCCAAGAGGTTTAGGTTTTAATAAGTCTTTTTCAGTTATAACTTTAAGTCCTCTGCAAAAAAGCTTTGCCGGCGATGGATTGTTTTTTGTGATATTTTCCCCGTCTTGAAAGATAAAAGCTGCAAAGGATTTAAGTTTAAAATTAAAAGAGATTATATAATCCGGTCCTTTTTGTTTAATATCGTTTGTTCGAATTATTTCTTTATATTCTGCTTCAAACTCAAATCTTCTATTAAATACTGGTTTACCATCTGGTTTTCTTAATACAGTATATTGCTCATCAGGATTATTTTTTCTAGGATCTCCATTTACATGATGGTTATAACAATCTTTCAGATCTGCCTTTGGACAGATAATCCAGTCTTGGTTCGGGATTCCATAAGCTAAACCAAGTTTTATTGCTTCTTCTCCTTCGCTTTGATCTTCAACGACTGTTTCATCATTGTATATATACACAATTCCTATATTCTTTTTAATTATCATATAAAATAGAAATATTACTCAATATAAATAATTATCTGAATTAAATTCTCTATAATTTCAGTGCGGCGCACAGTTAGTTTTAATCACTGGTCAAATAGACGTAAGGTATTTAAATCTTTAAAACTTAAGGATATTAAGTGAAAATAAATTCTCGATTATCGGAAATAGCAGGGATTCACGCAGGAGATGGTTATTTAAGATATACTGGAAAAAGAAAAGAAATAGATATTAGTGGAGGAATTGATGAAAAAGAATATTATGATAATCATGTAATTCCATTATTTAATAAAGAATTTAACTTAAACTTAAAAGGCAAATTTTTTCCATCAAGAAACACATATGGATTTGTCGTTAGAGATACAAGAATCATTGAAGTTTTTAAAAAATTAGGCTTTCCATCAGGGAAAAAATCAACCATAGTCAGATGCCCTGAGGAAATTTTAAACAGTTCAGATCCTGCAATTTTGCGTGCGTTTATCAGGGGTTATTTTGATACAGACGGTTCATTAACCTTTGACAAAAAAGTGGGCAATACCGATATATTTCAAAAAACTAAAAATTATTATCCCAGATTTATGTTTACTTGTGTTTCTAAGGATTTAACAGATGATTTTATTAGTATAATTTCCAAATTAGGATTCGAGGCGCGATCATACTTACATCGCCCAAAAATCAAAACAGAAAATATTCGGTATAAAACACAAATAGTAGGAAAAGCTAATTTAAAAAAGTGGATGAAAGAAATAGGGATTAAAAATTATTCAAAATATACTAGATATTTGATTTGGAAAAAATATGGCTTTTGCCCGCCAAATACAACGTATGACCAAAGGCTTAATATACTAAGAAATAATTTAAATCCTTATTCAATATGAGCGGGCCTGTAGCATAACCTGGATAGTTTCCCTTTAAGTCCGTGCTTTAGGGATATCAAGCGGTTGGCTTCGGCTCAGATTGAGAAGATACCAATTGATCAGGGTTCGAATCCCTGCAGGCCCATTTTTTTTATGAAAAAAACATTTTTATTTCAAAAAATTAGTATTTTCTCGTAAATAATATGAAATAATAGACGTCTTTACGAATCTATAGTTGTTTTTACGATTCGCAAGAAAAGCAAAGCTTTTCTGCGCGCCAAAAACCAAGGTTTTTGTGCGTTTCTAAGTAAAGAAATAAAAAGAAGTGGTCCAACTGAATATTAGACCTTAGCAACATCTTAACCGACAAGATGTGTTAAACAAAGCAGGTATATAAACTTTATGCTTACAGTGCCGGAGTGGTCTAACTGGTAGGACACCAGGCTGAAGACCTGGCGACGTCTTAACCGATGTCTTGTGGGTTCAAGAGTCGTGGTGGGAGGCTGAAAATCCCGCCTCCGGCGCTGTTTATTTTATCTGCTTAACATGATGTATTGGTCTTCTTATTGATTCTAAGCATAGACCTTCTCGTAATGCTAAAACAATTCCTGCTGCTTCTAAATAATTTGCTGCTGTGATAGATTTAATATTAAGTTTGTCTGCAGTTACATTTAATATTGTTTTGTTTTCTTTAACTCCAATAAGAGGTATTCCAAATTTTGCAGCAGCCATTGCTGGAATTCCTCCCATGCATGTTGCAGGAACAACTATTGCCAAAACATCATTTAGAAGTATGTCTGTTCCTCTTGCTTTGTTGATAGGTATTGGCTGGGCAGCTTTATGAAGTCCTTGTAATATGCATCCTAAGTATGCTTGTGTTACTGCTTCTGCTGCTGCTCTAGGATCTACTCTGCTTTTGTATAGCATGGATTCCATTTCTTTTAATCTTAATAATGGAGCGTGGGCAGCAGGTATGTTGAATTGTTTGGATATTGTTCTTGAAATTAGTGCTTCTGTTCCGCCGTATGGATTTGGCCCTTTTCCTTTAAAATAGATGTCTAAATCTTTTTTTTGTATTTTTATCATTGTTCCTATTGCTATGGCAGTTGCTCCTTTTTTTATTAGGTCTTTAGCAATTTTCAAAAAAACAGAAGTATCTTTCATTTCTCCTACAAATGCGCCTGTTTTTGTTTTTACAGCTTTTGCTCCTACGGCTTTTTTTGTAAATTCATATCCGATTATGTTTACTCCTTTATTTGTGCGTATTGTTTCTATTGTGTCGATTGCTAAATCAATGCTTTCTTTGTCTTTTGCGCCGATGTCTAGAATAACTCCGACTTTGTTTGATCTTACTGGTCGTAATCCTATTTCGCCTTGTAGAAATTTATCCAGCATATATCCTTCTACATAGATTGCATTGTGTTCTGCACAGTTTAGTAAAACTCCGTTAACTACATTTGGATG
>DAOVMP010000059.1 GCA_030630695.1 Candidatus Woesearchaeota archaeon | reverse complement strand
ATCTTCCTTTTATGTATTCCGCAGTGCGTTTTTTAAGGTCATTATCTTTTAAATCTTGATCAAAACTAATATCATCTAATAATTCTTGTTCTCCTTCAGTTCTTGCTCTTGTCGGCACATCTAATAATTCAAGCGTATCATTCACCATATTAACTTAATAGATTAGAAACTATTTAAAGATTTCGGCATAATCATCTATAGAAACAAAGCAAACAGTATATTACTCGCAACTATAACTAATAATCCATAACTCACTGCTTTCCAGATTTTAACAGCTTTTTTTTGTTTCATAAATTTCTCTAAAGCTATTTGAAACATCCGGCCACCATCTATTGGTCCGATAGGAACTAGATTAAATAGGCCTACACCTAAATTAAGCAATGCTAACCAGTATATCAGATCTTTAAACCATAGAATAACGAAATTTGATCCAAAAGGAAAATACAAGTAAAAAGGCATAAGAGCAAATCCTAATAAAATATTTGCAAAAGGACCTGCTGCAAATACACTTAGTTTAATTAAATTAGGTGATTTCATTAGTTTTTTTTCATCTGGTTCTACAAATGCAGCAGGAATTATTGGAATTATAAATCCTAAAAAAGCAAGACCTGTTTTTTTAATTTTTAATTTATGAACCATTGCTATTATGCCGTGTGCTCCTTCATGAATTACCATAACAACTATTAAAGAAATTATCCAGTAAAGAAATGGAACATAAAACACCCCTTTAGCTTTTATTGGTAATACCAGTCCAACTGTCATTTGAGGATTTGTAAATAAAGTGTATATTCCTCTTATTAGTTCTTCTGAAATAAGTAAAATACCTAAATAACAAAAACCTATTCCAATTATTCCAATCCAATAAAGTATTCGATTATATTTAGAAGCAATAGAGCGCATAAATTTAATACCAAATTTAGTTGGATAAAGTGCAACATAGAATATAAACCATTTTTGAAATACAAATTTGTCTCGTTTAAAGAACATCCATAGGCCTAGTAAACCTACTAATCCCCCCATCAGCCATAGTTCCATGATGAGAGTTATTAATACGTAATTATTAAAGCTTTTGTCTGCTGAAATAATACTGTTAAGATTATAAAAAATAACCACCACCAACAAGTAACAAATAGACCATAAGCTTTAAAAACCCCTATACTATATATTCTATAATGACTGTATCTAAGAAACAAGGGAAAAAAACAGAAGAAATAGGTAGAACTCCCAGGGAAATTCTTGAAAGTCTAGAAGGCAGAGAATTATCATGTAATGGAGAAGAGGAATATAAAAGAATAGTGCAGCAAGTTGTAGAAACAGAAGAACAAGAAAGACTGTTAGAGATAAGAACAAATGAAAGATTAGTAAGAGAATTTTACAAGATAGATTCTTCACAAAGATTAGTTGATCCTTTTTTGATAAATCTGTTAGCCAGGGATGTTAATACCCAAAAAAATCTGATTACAAGAATCAATTCAAGAATGTTTGAGTCTGCTCCAGAATTCAAAAAAAGAGCAAGATCAGTGCAAAAAGGCATTGATTTTTTAATTACAGGTCTGAATACTTGTGAAGGTATAGTAACGCAGTATGAAAGAAGAGAAAAGGTAAGAAAAAGAGGATTAACAGGTACAAAAAGAAGAATAGAAAAAGATGTTGGTTTGTTTTTTGATATTTTTAATAATGCTAGTTTGGTAAATCCCATTGCGGCAAAAGAAGCAAAGGCATGGTATAAGGCAAGGTTTATGAGTCTTCTTGATAAGATCCCTGGTGAAAATTATAAAATACTTGAAAGCAATAGTAATATTAAAATTGAATTCTATGATTTTTTAAATGCTGTTGCAACTTATGAAGGTTTGTTTGGATTATTTAAGGAAATATCTGAAAGTGCGTATACAGAAGCAATGGAGGCAGGAAATCAGGTTTTGGCTCTAAGAAACATAATAGAAGAAAGACTTGGAGACGTAGATCTTGATGCTATACTGGCTCAAGTAAACACTAAAATCATAAGCGAAGCAATGTATCTTGCAAAAGAAAGAGATGATGTTGAAAAGATTAAAAGAGAACACGCAGGATTACTAAATGATTTGAGAAATTTAAGAGGAGAAAAAGAAAAACATGCAAAAGTGCGTAGAGAAAATATTTTACGAATAACAAAGTCGAGCCAGGAAATCTGGCATTTGATTGGAAAGTCTATATACGCTAATGAATTAGAAAGAAGAGCGTGTGCAGTAAGTCCTTCTCAAACATTGGATTTTGTTACTGATACATTAGGAGATAATCTTGCAATTATTAAATATCTTCTTGAGAAAACAGAAGAAAAACAGCCAAAAGTAAAAGAAGTTATACCTGCGGCAATAAAAAGAGAAAATAAACAGTTAAAAGATAAAAACAGAAAACTTATTGCTCAGTTAGGAGTGACTAAAAAAGAACGTATAGAAAGAGTAATGAAAAAAATACGGGAAAAAGAACAAACTATTGATCCTGCAACTTTTAGTATGTATAAGAAATTAACAAAAGTAAAAGCAGCATACCAAAAATATGCCGCAGACAATGAAATATCAACAATAGAAATTCCTAAAATAAATTTACAAGACGCTTATGCATTGACTGCTGTTCTTCAAAATTATAACAATGTGCTAACGGAAATAGAAAAAGCTGCAGCAGAAAGAATTGTTCCTGCTGAGAAAAAGGCTGAAAAAATCTGGGCAGGTTTGATTGAAAATCTTCCAAAAGAATTAAGAAATAAAAACATAATGATTATCAGAAAAAATCTTGTGCAATTGATTGAACAGACTCAAAAAGAAGTTAAAAAAATAAGAATAGCAAATGAAGAATCAATTCCAGTCATATTAAATGATAATCGATATGTTTTAGAAGAATTGATTGATAGGTTTGTGCAAAGTGCAGGAGAATCTCAAGATAAAAAGTATTTTAATCAGGTAAGAAAAGCAGTTCGCGGAGAATTAGTAGAAGAAGATCCTGCTTTTGTTTATCAACAGAGTACTGTTGCATTGCAGTTGTTAGAATCACATATCAATCCTATTTATGAAGAAATTGTTTCATTGGATGTTATTCCAGAAAAACAAAAGGAAATTGCACAAAAATTTGGCTATGATAATTTTAAAGATTTTAGAAATGAAGTTAAAGAATTGATTGCCGGTTTTGAAAATGATGAATCTGGAATGTATAGCCGGGCAAAAAAATTATTTAAAGGGCAAAAAGCAGGCATAAGAAATAAAAAATCTGCTGTAAAGAAAGTCAAAGCTTTAAAGAAAAAGATAAAGCGGTTTAATATCAGTCCTAACAAACAGAATGAAAGAAAACAAGAGCTTGTTAGGAATAGCATTGTTTCAGAAATATCTAATTATGATGATCTAAGAGATTGGGTAATCGGAACTAAAAAGAAATTAGGCAATCTTGATAAGGGTGTCTCAACAGGAGATGCTATTTGTGATATTGCAAATGAGCTAATTCAAGGTAATGTTACTTCATCTTGTTTTGATATTGCAGATTCTAAAGAATATCCTACTTATTCGGCCAGCCAGGAATATTTAAATGGCATTATTTATGCTTCTGATTTTGTTGAATTAGATAATCAATTGGCTTATTTTAATAATTTAAAGCCAATTTTAGGTGAATTCCACTCTGGAGAAGAGCTTTTAAAGAGTGTTAAAGGAGAAATAAAAAGGATTAAGCCTTTTTTAACCAGGATTTCCAAGGTCCAGAAAGCCTTAGATAAGGAAAAACAAGCTCTAACAGACTCGTATTTATCACCCGACAGTGACAAATAAACCGAAAGGGTTATATACTAGTTCTTATATTCTATAGTATATACGTTGGTGGGTTAATCTCCTAATGGAGATAATTAAAATGAGTAATAATTATTCATTAACTTTCAAAACAAAAGAATTCAAACTAGAAGAATTTCGGCAAATAATTGAAAGATCAAAGAAATTAATTAAAAGAGGATATTTTACAGGAATAAATTTCTTACAAGCAGAAAAAACATTGCCAAAAAATTCAATAATAATACATTTTCTCCATGACAGTAAAAATCATTTAAAAGAAGTAGAGCCCGCAGTAACTGGCGAACATTTTACCGTTCCTAGATATACTTGTTATCTATTAGAACCAAAATATTTTAAAAAACCAAATTTTCAAGAGGAGTACAAGAATGCAATTTTCTTTGATCAAGAATTTAAAAGAATATCTATTGACGAAGCAATTAAGAATCCATATGGAGTTACTGTTCTTAATCATGAATTGGATTTAATTGTTCCTATACTTAACAGAGAAACTTTATGCGACACTGTAAAAGAAATAGAATCATTAGATCAAAAAGGTCCAGAGCCTTGGTTAGATCCTGTACTTATTGTTAAAACAAAGATTCCAGTTAAAACTTTAGACAGTTTTATTGATAAACAATATGTAGGTATTGCAAAAGAAAAAGAAGAGTTTTACTCAATTTTAACAGATAGAGAAAGAGCTGACGCATTATCAAAATATTTAGATAAATTGTGCGCCTCTACAAGAATAGGAAATTTACAAAGAAGTGATGTGGTTTTTGATGCAAGTCAAGTTAATAAAAAATTTGCAGAATTTCTTTTTAATATGCAAAATCAGCTTCGGATTTTTGAATGATTTTTCGTATTTCTTGTTTACAGTATACTGCAGTCAATCTACGAGGACCTCCACCTCGAACTCCTTTTTTAAAAGCTTCTTTT
>DAOVMP010000108.1 GCA_030630695.1 Candidatus Woesearchaeota archaeon | reverse complement strand
AATTGCTTGTTCTTCAAAATCTGTTCCTTCTGTTCCTGCAATAATTGTTGTTCCTGATTCATCAATTAAAGAAAATTCAACCAAATGCTGGCCTGCATTATTATCAACTATTTTGTTAATGCTTAAAATGTCATTATTGCTTAAAACAACAAAACATTTTTCTACAACATAAGAAAAAACAGTGTAACCAACAATTGTTTCATTTAAATCAAACTCTGAAATAGTAAATTCTAATTCTGCTGAATTGTTTGCTTCACTTTCTTCCAATACAGTGTTTTCTTTATCAACAACTACAATGATTTTGTTAATTCCTAAAACTCTTGGAGTGTAAGGAATTAGTATTTCTTGAGCTGAACTTGAAGGCAGTGAACTAATTTGTGTTTCATAAATTAAGTGGCTGTCTGAAACTGAAGTCATGTAAAATTTTGCTGAAAAGTTTACTGCAATTTTTCCTCCAATATTTCTAATTAATGCTTTAAAGTTTGTCAGCATGTTTTGCCTTGGGGTTTCAATAAATCCTAATTCACTTGAGTAAATTGTTAAGTCTGCTTCTGCTGAATTGGTTAAAATGTAATTTGTTGTATTGTTTGTTGTATCTGTTTCTTCAACTGTTATTGGAGAATTGACTGTGGCAAAAATGTGTTTAGTTCCTAAATAGCTTGGAATGTTGTAGTCAAATTCAATTGTTTTAGTTTCTAAAGCAACTAATCCATTAATGTCTGTTGAATAGATTTGATTTGCTTCATCACTTAAATAAAATGGAAAGGCTTGGCTTTCATTATAATCTCCGATGTTTTTTATTACAGCAATAATGTGGCCTACTTCGTTTGGCAACGGGTTTGGGGGGACTATTGTTATGGAGATTACTTTTAAGTCCAAGCCTTTGCAAACATATTGGTTTGTATCTATTTGGTTGTCTTCTGCGTTTGCATCAGATATAGAGAGATTTTGGAGTTTGAAGCTAAGGTTTTTCAATCCATATTGGCTGGAAGAATAATTTATTGTGGGGTAATTGTAAGTGTTTTCATCAATGCTAAAAGGGTTTGTTGAAATTAAGTAACTGCCTTGCCATAAAGCAATTTCTCCTGTTGCATTTACATCAGAAAATAATTGAATTGTAAATGTTTGGTTTTGGTCTGTTTTAATTTGTTCAAATGCAGGGTTTGCCTGAAGCAAACTAATGTTGTCTGCATAAACTGTTGGTAAGAGTAACAATAGTATTAAGAATATTTTCTTCACGCTAAATCCCCTTTTATCTGTATTTTAAAAATTCATCATATCTGGGTTTCATAATTTCATAAACTCTTTCTTCAACAGTTCCCCAAATAACATTGCATTCACTTGCCTTAAAATACTTGTCATTATTTGCTTTAGAAAACTCTTCATCAGTCATTTCAGGTGTTGCTTCAGGCAATAAATTATATTCTTCAGTGCATTTTTTGTAAAACTTCATTCTTCCATCAATGGCTTGGTCTTCATACAAATCCATTAAATAAGTTACATTTTTTACATGATTATAATTTGATAACTGAGAATTATTGTCTTTTAATCTGCCTTCATGGGCAAACTTGTATTTGTTAAACATTAATGCAGCATCTATTATCATATACTCTGTTTCTTCTTTATAGTGTTCTGCTATTTGAACAAGGGTTTTATTCATTAAAATTAAATCAGTTTTTTCATTGTTTAAACTGTTTACTCCAATTATGCATCCAACAATTATTATTAAGCAAATTACGTAAATTATGTTAGTTCCAGTCCAAAACTTTATTGGTTTTTCTTCTTCAAAAGATTTTGATTCAGTCATTCAAATCTCTTCCTCTGATTCATCTATTTCATCAGGCTTTTCAGGTTCTTCTACTTCTTCAGGCTTTTTTTTACTAAACACATTTAAAAAATACATTGCAAGCAACCAGCCAACAGCAAAAGCAAGAAAAACTATTGCCAAACCAGTTATTCCAGCAGCAAAACAAATAATTGCTCCTAAAATCAAAAGGCCTACAATAATCCAGTCAATTAAATCCATTCAAGTTTCAGCTCCTTCAACTTTTCTAATTCTTTCAGCTTCTTCTTTTACTAATCTGTTAACAAAACTACTTAAAGTAAAATCAGGGTCAATTTTTCTCAATAACTTTAAGTCTTTTTCCCGTTTTGAATCTAAAGAAATAGATGTTATTAATCTCATGCTATTACTTATATCATAAGACATATATATACTTATTTGATTTTCAGTTCTCTAACAATTATTTTCCTGTCAGTCTTTGTCTTAATATGGCAAATCATGCAACGTTTTCCAACACAAGTTCTTCCACAATTAATACACTTTTTTAGCTTACGTTTAGGGGAAAATAATGGCTTAACTCTCATTTCTAAAGGAATCAAACCAATTTGTTTGTTTAATTTATTAGGAAAATGTTCTGCTGGTTTAGTTAGTTCTTTCATTGTTTTTGTTTGAATCCAGCAGGAAGCTCGTTTTCTTGTTTTGACTTTTTTTGCCTGAAAAACCTTGCTATTTTTCTTAAAGTAAGCATTTCTGTTATTATGATAAAGCAAGTTTTCTACAAATACTTTAATTTTAGCTCTCATTCAAATTTCCTCCAAAAACAAAGTTTTGCTAGCCTTAATCATTTCTCCATCAATTTCAATCAACAAATTTCTTCTTAACTCAGACAAATAAGTATTAAAAGTTCCACCAGATGGTTCAAAATTTGTTTCAGCCCCAAGCTCTTCCTTTGAAATTTCATAAGGATATTTGCTTGCAATAACTCTTAACATTTTAGCAGCACCAACTCTAAATCTTCTAGCCCACAATTCAATTAATTCATTTGGGTCAGTTGGTAAAGACTCTATTTCTCCAACTTGTTCAAAACCATCTTCAGTAACCAAAAGCATTCCACTTGATTCACCAACCCAACCAGCACGCTTTAATTCAGACAAATAAGTATTGAATGTTCCCCCTTTAACAGAAAACCCAGCCAAAGTAGCAACTTGTTGTTTAGTAACTGGTGTTGGATGAAACATTGCTGCTGCCTTAAGCATTTTCATTGCTCCAGCCCTTAATTTAGTAATTCCGTTATCAAATAATTCAACTTTTT
>DAOVMP010000018.1 GCA_030630695.1 Candidatus Woesearchaeota archaeon | reverse complement strand
TTTTTCCTTTATTTTTTCTTCAAATCCTAAACATTTTTATACTACTTAACACTCCTTTTATTTGGTGATATAAATGGTTCAAGTATTTAGATGTAAAATATGCGGCGAAGCTTTTGTGGCTAATCATAAAAGCACGCATTGTCCTTTTTGCGGAGCGCCTGTTAAGTTCATAGTAGATGCGAAAGAATATCAAGAACCAGAAGTTTCAGAATTAACTGAGATTTCTAAAAAGAATTTAGAATTCAGTTTTGATTTAGAGATTAATGCCGCCCAGATATATCATTGCATGAGAAAAAAATCAAAAGATGAATTTATTATTGGTATGATGAAAACTTTGTCAAAAGTTGAATTAGAACATGCAGAAGTGATAGGAAAATTAATTGGAAAAGATGTTAGTTGTAAAATTCCTTTAAAAGAAGATTTATGCACCGCTGATAGAAAAGAATCTTTAGAAAAGACTAAAGAATTAGAAACCGGGGCTGTTGAGCATTATAAAAAATTCTTAGCAGAAGCAACAGAACAAAGGGTTAAAGATATTTTTGAAGCTTTACTGCACGCAGAGCAGGATCATGTTAAGATCACTGAGGAGAATTTGTAAATTCAATCTTTCCTTGATAATAAACTCCTTTTTTTAAAGGTACAGGTCTCCAGTCGTCTTGAACTAATATTGCATCTAACCATGTTGCTAACTCTAAAGGATTTCCAATTGTTGCGCTTAAACCAATCAATTGAACGTTTTCAAGTATTTGTTTCATAACTGTTATCAATATTTCAAGTGTAGGTCCACGCGAAACATCATTAAGCAAATGTATTTCATCAATAACAACAGTGGTAACATATTTTAACCAAGGAGCATGATGTCGAATTAAAGAATCTAATTTCTCAGCAGTGCAGATGATAAAGTCGTAATCGATTAAATATGAATCAGATGAATCAAAATCTCCTACAGATATTGCTATCTTAAATAATTTTGAATATTTTCGTTTAAATTCTTTATGTTTTTCATTAGCCAAAGCAACAAGTGGAACAATGTATATTATTTTTCCTTTGCCTTCGATTATATTTTTGCAGCCAACCATTTCTGCAATTAAAGTCTTGCCAGAAGCAGTAGGAGTGCAAACTAAAACATTTCTGCCATCTAAAACTCCTGCTTTAATCGATTTCTCCTGAGCAGGCCGTAATTCAGAAATACCTTCATTAGATAATACTTCTTTCACTTCAGAAGGGATTTCAACGTCTTTAATTTCCATATACGAGGGATGTTTAGGAGTTTTATAAAGTTTTGCTCATTCTGATGCATTATCTAAATTAGAAAGCGACATTTTTTCTTTAGGAACAGACATTTTTTCTAAAATATGACTCAAAAATAGTTCCGGACTTCTAACATATGTCATAATTTTATCAGGTGAATATCCTGCTTCTGTTAAAATATTGGCAAGTCCTCTACTGCTTTGAGTTTGCATAAACCTCGCTTGTTCTGTAGATTCTGTTTGTTCGACAAAATAACCTTTTTTAGTAAGTGTGTCTCGTAATTCAACAATATATTCTCGAAGTTTGTCTGTCTGGTCATTTAAATAATCTATTCTTTTGTCATGAACTTCTTCTTTTTCTAAATCAGGTATAGTCAAAGCCTCTGATAAGGCCTCAGTAAGTATTTCCAAATTTATTAATGGTCTAAGAAACCAGTCAATCTCTCTATTTGTAAGTAATATAGAACTATCTTTTAATCTTCTTCTAGATCTAACAACTCTTTTAAGAGTTTCTCCAAACCCTAAAAATCGCCCAATATATTTCATTCTTGCAGATAAATCCGAATTTTCATCAAACATAATATATTCTAAAAGAACTTAGTTTTTAAAACTTTACACTCTCTCAACCAAAAATATTTACCTGTGTTTTTCTGGTTTTGGATGTTTATGGCCTAAACGCTTTTTTGTTTTTAGCTGTTTAAGATGTTTCTTTTTTTCTTTCAGAAATTTATTGAAATTTAGTCTATGTTTGTTAATCATCATTGATGCATGATGCGCGCCTAAGAAATGAGGGGTTATAACATATGTTGCTCCAGCATCATACAATGTTTCTGTTTCTTCAATGTCATGAGATATAACTATCATAATTGCTTTTTTATTTATCTGCTTGATTTTATTGATTAATAGTAAACTTGTTTCAAAAGAAGGTATTGTTGAGACTGCCATTTTTACTTCGTTTAAATTTAATTCATCTAAAAATTCAGTATCATCTATGTCTCCATATCTGCAATTAATTTTCTTTTTTGTTAATTCAGATATTAGTTCAGGATCATAATCTATCACTAAAAACTTTTTCTTCATTTTTTTAAATATTTTTAAGAAATCATAACCTACTCTATTGCATCCGAATAAAATGATATCATACGCTTTAAATTTATCTTTTGCGTCCTTTCTAAGTTTTTCCCTCTCAAATATGGATAAGTATTTGGATAAGTAAGGATATATTTTATCAGAATAGGATATAAGATATGTTGAACCGGCAATTGTTATCAAGCCAACAATTGTAACAAGAGATAGTATTTCAATAGAAAGATGACCTACTTTAACACCTAATGCTACTAGGATTAAAGAAAATTCACTTATCTGGGCCACTGTTAATCCTGCTTGAAAACCTGTTTTTTTATTATAACCAAGCAGGCCCATCAATGTCATAACAATCAGCGGATTTCCAATAAGAATAAATACTGAAAATATTATTGCTGGAATTATAAACTGGCTTATATTTCCAAAGACCATCTGTGATCCAAGAAGTATAAAAAACAAAATTATAAAGAAATCTCTCAAAGGTCTCATCTTTGAACTAATTTCATAATGATAAGGAGACATGGAAAGTGCAACGCCGGCAATTAACGCGCCTATCTCCATTGAAAATCCAATATGATAAAATAGTGCCGCCAGGCATAATCCCCATCCAATGGAGAATAAGAACAAAAATTCTTGAGATTTGGCAAAGAATTTAGATAAACTGGGCAAAATATAAATACTTATTAAAATTAAAACCACAATTAAAAGAAGTCCTCCTAAAACAGTTCCTATGGTTAAACTAGTCATGGTTAATTTTCCAGAAAAAGAGGATATTACTAATAAAAGAACTATCACAAAAATATCTTGAACCAATAGAAAACCAATTGAAATTTTTCCATATAATTTCTCTAAATCTTTTTTGTCAGATAACAATTTCATAATTATAATTGTACTGCTAAATGTTAAAGCAATAGCAATATACACAGAAACTATGACTGAAAATCCTAATAATCTGCTTATAAAAAAACCAATTAAGGATGTAAAAATAATCTGGCCAATTCCTGTCACTACTGAAACTTTACCCACTTCTCTTATAACTTTAGGACTCAAGCTTAAGCCAACAATAAAAAGAAGTAATGCTACTCCTATTTGAGAGAATACTGCCATTGTTTCTGTAGAGCGGACGATATTAAGAAAATAAGGACTAACTATTATGCCTGTAAGAATATAACCTATTATTAGAGGCTGTTTTAACAGCCGCATTATTCCTGCAATTAAAACAGTTATACCAATAAGTATGCTAAGTTCTATGAATATGTCCATTACTATTTCACCCTTTTTATTGGTTAATATTACTTTATTTAATATACTAAAAAGTTAGGATATTTAATCTTTTCGATTACTTGTCTTTTGCAGTTTTAAGTTGTGATATATTGCAAAAGATAAGTTCATGATATTTTGCTTATTTTAGTATACAAAATTCAAAAGTTAAAGATTAGTTTTACTATGTTAAGAATAATATTAATAAAGATAAACCTTTTTTTAACACTAAAATAAGTATTAGAACTAAACCCTTTCAACCAAAAACAATTCGCCGTCTCCGCATCGACAAGTTGCTATGTCTGTTTCAGGATTAAATCCAATCATTTCTGCAGGATCGGTGTTAGGACAAACTACTTTTTTGCATGGACTGTCGCGGTCATCAAAAGTCTGAACTACTTTATCGATTTTATATGTCGATTGTCCTACTTGCATGTTAGCAATTTCTCTTTGTTCTGCAACATCTGCTAATAATATAACTCCTAAAATAGCAATGATTGCTACTACGTCTAGAATTATCATTGACAAACGAATGTTTTTCATTTAGTATTCTCTCCAAGTATCTACTATTGCTCTTTTTCCGTCAGGGCATTCGCAAACTAAATTTCCTGCTAAATCTTCTCCTATTGCAACTGCATTAGAATTCATTACACATCTAACCGAAGTGCATGGATCAAAAACAGGTCTTCGTACCATGTAATCTTTATGAATCATTTGATGGTGTGTTATTTCTCCTGTTTTTCTAGAATCCAGCATTGTTATTGTTGCTGAAAGAGCGATTAATAGTACAACTCCTAACATTATTTTATTAGTTTCCATAATTATCTCGTCCTAAAAGGTGTTACTCTGTATTGCAGCCATTCTGGATCTTCGCGGCACTGACATATAATATGTCCTCGTTCATCTACTCCTGTAGGATATGCGTATCCAACTCTGCAATGGATTGCATTGCAGGCATTGTCAGTTGTTACTAATCCATATCCGGGATATGGTTGTTTTTGTGCTTTTGATACTAATCCAGTATTTTCAGAGCTCATTATTTGAACAAGCCCGATTATAGATATTGCTGCGATTATAGTTAATATCAATAAAGGCATGTGTTGTTTCATCTGTTTCAACTCCGTTGGAATTTTTATCTTAGACAATCCTCGTTTATTTTATTTATACAAACTTGTAAACAGTAATTTTCTGCTCCGCCTGGTGAAAGTGGATATTTATGATTGCAGTTAGCACGACCCTCTTTTAGACAATATGCTTCACCTAAATATTTTTTTGCTTGAATAGTTTCACATTTTTCAGTTGTTAAAACTCTTTGAAATGCAGAAGGTCTTTCATATATTTCGTAATAAGCTTGTCCTGTTGTGGAAGAATTCATAACTATTAGAACTCCGATAAATCCTGTAATTACTAGTGCAGATAGCACTATTATTGGCATGTTTTTCATAGTTTCAAACTCTGTTTGGAACATTGAAACCCAAAGAAAATTAGGAATTTTCTTGGGCACAGAAAAGCAAAGCTTTTCTTGTGATTCCAACTTTAATATTTATTATTGGAATTTTCATTTTTAGTAACCATAACTTATTACTGGTTTAATGAACTTAGCAGGGTATAATATTCCTGGTGTTTCAGGGCATTCGCACTGAGCTATCATGAATTGCGGTGCTATTTCACTGCTATCGATTCGGATTAATCTTGCATCGCCTGCAGCACAATTTATTTGTGTGCATACGTCTATGGTTTCGTATTGTATTGAACCGCCAGCGTATTGATATTGTCCTGTTGTGGAATTATTCATTACACCTACAAGTCCTAAGATAGATACAGCTGCTATAATGCTAAGTACAAGTAATGAGAGTCTTTTCTCCATTATATCGCCTCTTTTTTTTAATGAGTATAGCATTTAGTATACTAGTATTATATAAACCTTTCGTTTTTTTATTTTTTACAAAAAATTTATAAACTAGTTGTGTCAAGTTAGTGATTAAAAAGGGGTGGAAGAAACAGTGGGGAGTTTTATTGATTTTTTTTCATTTTTTAATTTTAATATAGACTTCATTCTCTCGAACAAGAGGTTTGCTTTGCTTTGTTCTCCCACCAGCCAATATCGAGATGTTCGTTTTCTCGTATAATCCTACAGAGTAGAGTCCTCTTGTTCGTCTAGATTTTTTTTAAGTTAAACACCTTACTAAAAGAATAACTATTTATAACTCGACATCTTTCTATAAATTATGCTAGAAGAACCAAAAATAACTTTAGATTCCTCGACGTTTAAAGCTTTAGCTTCAGGAACTCGTGTTAAAATTCTAAAAACTTTGGAGAAAAGAAATCATACTCAGTCAGAACTTTCAGTTGTTTTGAAAATGTCTATTCCGACGATTAAAGATCATTTGAAAGCAATGGAATTCGGTGGATTAGTTAAGAGAAAAGAAGAAGGAAGAAAATGGATTTATTATAGTTTAACTGAAAAAGCAAAGTGTGTTTTAGATCCAGAAAGAAAACGATTATGGATTGTTTTAAGTTTTTTTATCTTAAGTGCAATTGGTTCTGTAATCACATTGTCCAGACATTTCGGCGGGAGAGCAGTGGACAAAGCTATGTTTGCAGCAGCACCTCTTGCTGCGCAAAAAGGAGGAGTTCCTGAGGCAGAAATAATGCGAGCTGGAGTTGATTCTGTTGTACAAACAGCAGCTGATGCAACAATTGAAGCCTCAAACATCGTCGCGACAACAACTCCTCCTGAAGTAATCAATTACCTGCCATATGTTATGACTTTTTTTATAGTTATTACACTAGTATTACTAGTGCTATCTGTATACTTCTTAGGCAAAAGTAGAGTTTTGAAGAAGTAATTAAGCAGTATTTTCTTTTGATGTAGCAAATTCTTGATTAATTTTTTTATCAAATTTTGTTGGTTTTTCTCTTCTTTGATTTTTTAGTCTGCGAGCTTCTATACTTCCAACACCCAGTCCACCAAAAATTTCTGGGACTATAAAGGGTATATTCATTGCTGTTGCCAAACAAATTTTTGCCGCATAAGCACCAAAACTGTTTGATTCTCCTTGAGTGCATGTTTCGATTATGGTGTACATTAATCCAGTTCCAATAACAGGTCCTAAAGCCATAGAAGTATAAATATTCAATCTTTCTCTTAGATTAAAGCCTTCAGATTTTAGATATTTTCCTATCATGTTAAATATAATATAATCATTCTTTAAAAAGCTTAGCCTTCTACCTTAACAAATCCTAATGTATTTATATATAACCTACTTTACTACTAATTATCAAACTAAATGGAGATGATAAACATGGCAAAAGCAAACCCGTACATTATCGTTGGTATGATTTTAGCAGCTGTTATTATATTAGGATTATTAGGTTTTTCAGCGATTAAGCCTCTAATAAACGCAGCTTCTGGAGATAAAATACCGCAGATTTCTGCATCAGGAAATTCTGAATTAAGTATTATGCCTGATGAGGCAATTGTTAGAATTAAAGTAGAAACTAAAGAAAAAACAGCTAAAGAAGCGCAGGATAAAAACTCTGAGATAATGACTAGAGTTCAGTCAGCTTTGAAAAGAGCAGGTGTTGATTCTGATCAAATAGAAACAGATCAGTTTAACTTGCATCAATGGACAGAATGGGATCATATAACAAGAAAATCTGTTAACAAAGGATATCGATTATACCACACAATTAAAATAACAACAGATGATTTAGAAAAAGTTGGAGAATTAATTACAGTGGCAGTTGATGCTGGTGCAGATGGTATTGAAAATGTTCAATTTGACTTAAGCGATGAAAAAAAGAAAGAAGTGAAAAAAGAAGCATTACAGCAAGCATCACAAAATGCTAAAGAAAAAGC
>DAOVMP010000078.1 GCA_030630695.1 Candidatus Woesearchaeota archaeon | reverse complement strand
TTTTAAAAAATTATTAAAATCAGTATCTACTAAACCACTAACCTTGTCATCAACTCTCACCTTCTTTTTTTTGTTTACATTTTCAAGTTTTTTATTTACTTTATCAATACTTCGCTGTATTCTGGGCATAAACTCTTTTATTTTCAGAATTTCTCCTCTAATTTTCTTATATGTTTTTCTTTTCTTTTTAGGCCTATATTTGCCTTTAATTTTTAATTTTAACGCTTTCAGTTCTTTTTCAATGACAAGAATATCAGAAACATTTTTCAATTTAGACCTGATACTTTGCTCTTCCCTATAAAATCCCTTAGTGTCTAATGTATCAAGCTCATTCTTCAACTCTTTTAATCTTTCAACCCCTTGTGCAAAAATCTCAAAAGATTTCTTAACTTGAGAAGAGGTTTTTGAAACTGTTTTTGGTTTCTTTCCGGTTCCTCTTTTTTTCATTTTTGAATAACCTAATTTAACAGTTCTTTATTTATATGTATTTCTGTTATTTCTTTAAAATAGATGTGTCAAATCCTTGTTTTTTCCATTCTTTAATTTTATCTTTGATGCTTTTCTCTTTTTGTTTAGTGATTTTAAGCAATTCGTTAACATTATAACCTTGTTTTTTCCATTGTTCCAATTTTCTTTTCAGTACATTCTTTTTCTTATGTTTTTTTAATTTTTCAAATTCGAGTTTTTGTTTCTTATGTTTTTCTTTAACTTTTTTGATTATCTCTTTCTTTATTCTACCAAATTGTTTAATGACCTTCTTTTTATCTTTAGGTTTTTTAACTTTTGATAATTCTATCTTTTTTTGTATGTTAACATTTTCAAAAACACTTTTTATTTCTTCTGTATGTTGTTTTTTTAATTCTATGAAAAGTTTATCCCTTTCGTGAATCATATAGAATACGAGTATTATGATTGCAAAGAGAAAAATGAGTATTATAATAGCAAAATGATTTGCATTTAATACAGTGGTGGAACTTTTTTTACCTATATTAAATAAATAACTTGAAGTGCTTACAGAATTATCATATTCTGCAATAACTCCTAAAGCATAATTTTTTAAAGCAATATTTTTTGGTAATATTATTGTTTTTGTAATTAAAGTTTCACTGCCTACAACGATGTTTTCAGTTTCTGAAAGTATCGTCTCTGAATTAAAATTTTTAATTATGTAAGTTATTCCAATTGTACGTGTTTTTTTATCTTTTAAATTAAAGATTCTTATACCCATAGAGAATTTTTCTCCAGGCTCTACTTTTTTGTATTCTGGGCTTACATCCAAATTTGTCGCAAATAAAAGTTCTTTACTCTGAATTTCAAGAATTATGGGAATTTCTTTTTTTGTTAAATCTGTTTTAATAACTAATAGTCCTGCATACACCCCTGGTTCTTTTAAAGATTTATCATTGAATGTTATTTTTATTTCTTTTGTCTCATCCCGTTTTAATCTAAAGTTATCTTCACTTAAAAAAACCAAATCTTTTAAACCTTCAACATAAATTTCAAAATTTTGTTCGTGTTTAAGATTATTTATTTTTAAATTGTTACTAACAACTTCTCCCTGCTTGATCACGGATTTTAATAAGATAGCATCAACTTTAAAATTTGAAGTTTCATTTTTAAAATAAAATTTAAAATAAACGAAAAATCCAGAAATTATAACTAGAGCAACTATGGAAAATAAAATAATCCTATTGTTTTTCATTTCCTCTTTTTTCTACTTTTTATATTGGCAACTTCCTTTTTATACTTTTTGATTAATATGGTAAGAGCTATAAATACAGAAATAACAATCCCTAATAATATTAAAATAAGCGCGTTACTAATCGTAAAGTCTTCTAATATGATAAATTGAGAGCTTGCAGTTGCTACACCCCCAGGATAAATAATCATTGCACTAAGTACATAATTTCCATCTTTTAAGTTTTGTAGTTGGAAATCTTTCTGATAGGATTTTTGTTTAGATACAGCTAATGTTTCGTTCTCTTTTAAGTAAATTTTTCCTTCAAAATCCTTGATGGTATAGCCTATAATTACATCCATCTTTTCTAGCAATCCTGCTTGTATTAAAGTTATTTGAGCATTTAAGTCATCTCCAATCTTAATCGTTTTATATTCGTCAGGAATATCAACTGAGATATCGAATAATCTTTTTTCTGATCCAACATTTAATGCAAAATATACTTCCTTTACGTGCTCTCCTGCTATGAAAACTATTTTCCCTGTATAAGTCCCTGGGTCTCCTGGTGTAATAATATCAAATTCAATAGTTTTGGTTTCTTTTGGTTTGATTATTAATTTTTTTTCTTTAAATCTAAATATGTCTTCTATATTTACTAAATCAATAATGACTGTTATGCCTACATCATTAGGATTATATACTCTAATTCCCCCGCGAGATATCTCTTCAACAATTGCGTCAATATTAAATGATTCAGGGATTACTTTAAATTCTATTATTTTTGTAATGGGTTGTATCTTTCTTCCACTAGGCCCAGTAGTAGATGGAGCCGCTGCTGTTGTTGGCGTTTCCTCTGATGAATAAACTGTAAAACTTGTTACCGTGAACACAAAAGTA
This sequence comes from Candidatus Woesearchaeota archaeon, assembly GCA_030630695.1. Classification (GTDB taxonomy): domain Archaea; phylum Nanobdellota; class Nanobdellia; order Woesearchaeales; family ARS49; genus WJKI01. The sequence goes on along the minus strand of DAOVMP010000078.1, from coordinate 1,400 downwards.
TTATCCGAATAAGAAACTTCTGTACAGATATTTGATGGGCAGGCTGTTCCATCTTTTACTGCTCTTGGATTATTAAAGGTAAGATTGTATAAGTATAGCGTTGCCGGTTTATTTAATTCTGGTAATCCTGTGCTGTTTATTTCTATTCTGTTAAAGCTTATATTCACATAGTTATTGAGATCTGAACCATTGCTTAAATCAATATTTTCTGTAAAATTTATTTTTGCATCTGAAGGAGTTTCTATTATCAGGTTTGTTATGTTTGAAATGTTTACTTGACTTAAATCTGTTGTATTCCCGCTAAAATCACCTGCCAAAATTATACTTAAAATTCTTGTTTCTGTAGCATTGATATTGTTAGATGTGTCTGTGCAGTTTATGCTCCAGTTATAGTTCCCTGGAGTTAAAGAGATTGAAAAATTGAAGGGTATTTCATTTGTAGTGTTAGTGGTATTTATTAAGTCACTTATTATTAATGAACAGTTATTTATTTGGTTAGTGTCACTTGCAGAATAATTAAAGTATACAAGCCCATCTGAGTCTCCAGTGTTATTAAGAGGAGAAACCAAAATTATATCCGGTGGGGTTATATCTGTTATTACTGTAAATTGCGTAGCATTTATCCATGAGCTGTTAACAGTTTGGTCATCAATTGCTATTCCGCATCCCCATTCGTCCTCTAATGTTAGGTTACCATCTGCAGTCAAGACATAAGTAAAGTCTTCATTATTGGTAGCGGATAAACCACTAATCGACAAGTCAGTCACGTTATCCTTGTACCATTCTATACTAGCAGTTAAAATATCACCAGCATCGCTATCGTTAACAGTAGCTGTGCAAGTCAAATCCTGATCGGTATCATTATCTAAAGGAGTTAAAGTGACAGTAGGATTAGTCGGAGCAGTATTAGAAGCAGAGAAGCCTTCGAAACTTTCCAAAGCAGAGCCTGGAGGAGTGTTGCTATCTGAACCGTTTAGTGTTATGATAAAGTCCCCTGCGAAACTGTTTGCTGGTGTGCAGAACACAGACCAGTTACCAGCACTTCCCAAATTCTCACCCAAAGCACAAACAACATCCGATTCATTAGTTGAAATGGTCATGTTATCAGGGTCCTGCTCATCCTCCACATCCCACCAAAACTCAGAAGCATTAATGCCTAAAGGCTGCTCTCCACCATCAGGTAATATGTTGGCAGCAGTATTATTTCCTATTTCATTCCACCAAGGTTCATCATTCACAGCAGTTATTGATGCCTCGAAACTTTCAACAATAGATAATCCTCCACTATCAGTACCGTTCAAGATTATGATATAATATCCTGTGTAGTTAAGTATTGGGTTACAGAACACAGAGACGTTCACATCAGTATACATCCTACAATCAACACCTGAAGCATTAGT
>DAOVMP010000080.1 GCA_030630695.1 Candidatus Woesearchaeota archaeon | reverse complement strand
TTCTAATGAAAAATTAGGATTGGTTCTTATTTCTTATGATTTTTATTCTAAGCCTTATCGAAATAAAGAAGAAGAAACATGTTCTATTATACGCGACGGAGATATTGGAGAGGTAGATTGTTATCAGGATATTACTTATATTAGGACTATCGAGAGTTGGTCAGAAAGATGTAAACACGAATTTGGAAATATGCGTTTTGAAATAAAAAATTTTCATGATAATGAAACAGGCTTACGTGCGGTATTCCAGCATGTGGATTTTTGTCCAGGAAGTGAAAATTTTAACAAGAGAAATGATTTATTTCCAGTAATATCATGGCATTTTGATATCGGTGTTGACAAAGATATTCAGCATGAACGCAATCGTAATATTCTTGCAATATACCATAATACTGATGATACATTATATTTGCTTTGTCGAGCAAAATTAGAAAGTAATACAGAAGGCATTTCATCTGTTCCTCCACATGAATTAGTAACATGCAAATTATGCTGGGCAGATAAAAAATAAGCAAAACAAATGTTTGGGATAACAACAGAGCCGAAGGATGTGTTATAAATATATGTTCTAGTGCAATAATACTTAAATATGGATAGAGTTAAATATAGAAATATGTCAAATCCAGAAGAATGGATACGAAATGTAGATTCTAATGAGCCTTTAGAGAGAATTGTTGCAAAGATTAATATTTTAAAAAATTGGCCGAATAACCAAAGTGGAGATGCTAAAAGCAGTATGTATTTTGATTTAAACAGAGATGTTAGAAAAAACAGCACAGTTGCATTTGATCACGTTATAAGTTTAAAAGATATTGATGAAAAAGCATTTGCGATACGGGCTGTTGAGTTTGGATTTTCTCGTCATCGTGTTGAGACCGATGAAGAAAAAAAGGTCATGAAAAAGGTAAGAAGGGTATTTTTTGAATGTGTTGAAGAATTTGCAGATAAATTACCCCGAGTAGAAGATGTTCATACAAGAGGAAATCTTGCAAAATTAGTTGCAACTGAAGGTAGTTTAGAAAAAGCATTATTTGCTGTTGATGTGTTATGGGATATGGGTTGGAACACCTTGTTATATCCCTCAGTTTATGAGCATTATGGAATAGAAAGAGCGTCTGATTTTTTAGAGTCAATAGCAATATGGAGTCCACATTTAGAAGTTAGAAAAAAAGCATTAAGTTATATTGGAAATGTTCCTGATGAGGGGCATGAAAGATATAGAAATGAACATCTTACAAATATAATAATTTCTAAGAACATTGAAACAGCAATTGCTGCTGTTGATATGTATATTGAAAAGAATTCTGATGAAACTAAAAAAGAAGTAGATGCGGCATTAGACGCATTATTTATAAGAAAGAGATCAGGATTTGGTGGAAATACAATTAATTTTGCACAACCGCGGGTAGTGGAATATACTTTTGATCGAGTTATGGAATTAACGCCTGAAGAAGAAAGAATAGAAAGAGCATATGGTTTTGTTCCAATAAGAGTGGATTCTTGGATTCCTGTACATCCTGAAAAAAGACCTCCTGGATTAACAGAAAAATCAAATAACTATCTAAGCGATCGTATAGATGAAATAAATAAGATAGAAGATAATAAAAAAAGAACAAATATGTTAGTTCATCTTATGCAATTTGGTAATGAAGAAACTAGAGAACAAGCACTTGATTATATTGCACAGTCTCCTGAAGGTTTAATGGATAGTGTTGAAAATATTGCTTATTTATATGGTGATAAAAGAGTATTTATGAACTTACATCAAAATGTTAGAGATCGGCTTGAACAATGGGCTTGTAAATATGTTAGAGAATTTGTTAATTTAGAAAATAAAGAATTAGCACATGGTGTGCTTTATTCAATAGGAGGCAGTGATGAAGATTTTGAATCGCTTGGAGACGGATGGAAATATAAAGATGAAAAAACAGGAGAGGAAGTTGACAAAGTCGCTAGAGAAGAATTAAAAAAGCTACCAAAACCTCCAACCAAAAAAGACAAATTATCCGATATATTCGGAGTAAGTGAATCAAAACCTTAATATAATTCCTATTCTTTACTCTTAAAATGGACTATCCAACTAAAGAACATGGTTATACAAGATGTCGGACAGGCATAAAACGTGTGCCTATGACTAAAGAAGACCGTGATTACTTGAATAAATGGATGGATGAAATTCAACAGGATATAAAGAAGATAAACAAAGAAAGAGAAGAGAAAAGTATTGATTCTCATGTTGAATAATCTATAATCAAAACCTTAATATAACTCCTATTCCTAATCATTCTTAAAATGGGTGATAAAAAACCAGTTCTAGGTATTGTAGCTTTCAGTTGCGATCAGGGCTGCCAATTCGCAATTTTATTCATTGATAATATTTTTGATATTTTAAAAAAGTTTGATGTTCAATATTTTCATTTATTAAAAGAAAAAAATAGAAAAACAAAGTTTGACATAATGTTTGTTGAGGGTGCTATCACAACTAAAGCACAAATTAAAAAACTTAAAGAAATTAGAAAAAAATCAAAATTCTTAGTAGCTCTAGGAGCTTGCGCAGCTCATGGCGGTGTGCCCGCTATGAGGAATTTTATTAAAAATAAAGAATTAGAAAAATATGTTTATAATCAAAATACGCTAAAGGATTCAGTCCCTGCAGCAGCAATAGATCAACATGTTAAAGTGGATTATTACTTATACGGTTGTCCGATTATTCAGGAAGAATTTACAGCATTGTTAGATGCATACTTAAAAGGAAAAATTCCTGAACAATTTGAAGGGCCTGTTTGTTTAGAATGTCCCAGAAGAGGAACTCCTGAGTGTTTTTTAAGACAAAAAAAAGTGTGTTTAGGAGCGGTTTCAAGAGGCGGTTGTAATGCTATCTGTCCTAAAGCTGGTTTTCCTTGTATGTTGTGTAGAGGACCGTTGCCTAAGGCAAATTTTACAGCAGAGATTAAACTTTTCAAGTCTTGGGGTTTGTCAGAAGAACAAATCAAATCAAGATTAAATCTTTTCAAAAACATAGAGGTTAAGAAAAATGCCAAGAAAAATTAGTATTGATCATATTACTAAAATCGAAGGCCATGCTAAGTTGCATATTAAAATAGATGAAGGAAAAGTTAAAACAGTTAAATTAAAAATTTTAGAAGGCTCTAGATTTTTCGAAGGTATTCTAAAAAACAAGCATTGTTCAGATGTTAATCATATAGCGTCTAGAATTTGCGGCATTTGTTCGCCGGTTCATGGAATTACTTCTGTTGCTGCCACTGAAAAAGCATTTAATATCCAACCTACAGAACAAACAACTACATTAAGAGAGTTGTTAAACATCGGAGGAACTATTCAAAGTCATGTAGTGCATTTGTATTTTTTAACACTACCAGATTATACAGGTCATCCTAATGCTATTCAAATGGCGCAAGAACACCCGCATCATATTAAAAAAGCTTTGAAAATAAAGCAGTTTAGTAATTCAGTTGTTAATTTGATAGGCGGCAGATCTATTCATCCATATACTGTTAGACCAGGAGGTTTTACACGAATTCCTTCTAAAGATCAGTTTAAAAAACTGTTAACAACAGCTAAAGCGTGTTTAGCAGATGCAAAACAAACAGCAGAAATGTTTTGTGGCTTAAAATATCCTGATTTTGAAAGAGAAACTAAACATTATGCTTTGAAAGGAAAGTGTTATTTTTGTCCAGAAGATATTGTTAAGTGTACTGGCAGTGATGAATGCATTGCTGTTCCAGATTATGAAACGCATTTTAAGGAATTTTTTAAACCTGGGTCTACAGCAGAGTTTGCTAAGAGAGATGAGAAAGCATATATGGTTGGTGCTTGGTCTAGAATTTTAAATAATAAAGATTTATTGTCTAAAGAATCTAAAGAATTGATTAGATTTATTTTGCCTAGAAGATTTTCTCCTTTTATGAATAATCCTGCGCAGGCAGTTG
>DAOVMP010000120.1 GCA_030630695.1 Candidatus Woesearchaeota archaeon | reverse complement strand
GCAACCATCATAACTACAGTTAAAACAATAGTGAATTTTAATCCAAAATAAAAAATAATCAAAGGCAATAATGCAGGCTTAATCGCACGATTATAAAGAAATGTTGCAATTAATCCATCACGCATGCCTTGTTTTTGAAACTCATTAAGCAAAGGATACCACATATAAATTGGTCCTGTAGAAATTATTCCGCCGATAATTGCAGCAAACCATCCTTTTATTCCAGATTGTTTTCCAAAATACTTTGCAACTGCTTTGGCAGTAATAAATTTATTAACCAATGCTAGTAAAACAAAAATAATAATAAAAATCCACCAAATTCTCTCAAATATATCTATAAAAAATTTTAAACTAGGTAAAATAACATTGGGTTTTATTATTCCAACCACAACATAAAATAAAATAACAATCCCTAAAAAATACCAGCCAGTTTTGCTAACTTCACTTTTTGCCATCATACTACTCCTAATATTAATACAGTTATAATTGCAACTAAAATTGCAAAAAAGAATGCAGTAATATTTCTAACAATTGCAAATCTTTTACCTAATAAAACAGATTCTGCAGGTAATTGAACAATTCCAACAGTAACCCATGAAACTAAAAATGCAGTAACTGCAATAAGACTAATTCCCTGCGACAAAAGTTCTCCTCCAAAAACATAACTAGAAATTGGACTGCCTGCAAGTATGCTTCCAATAGCACTGCCTATAAAAGAATCTATAATAAAGTTATTTTGAAAAAGATATGCAAAAGCAGATTTTGGAACAATAACACTAACTAAACTAACCAAAAGAATTACTCCCACAAGAATAGGCAAGCTCCGCCATAATGCTTTGGCTGCTTTAATAATTGCCTGCTTAATTGTGGGCTTTTGATACATTATTTCAACTCTTTAAGTCTTTTCTTAATTTCAGTCAATTCTGTATTTAAGAGTTTCTGTTCCTGCTCAATAGCTTTTGTTTCCTGTTCAAGCATTGCTTTTTCGTTTTCCTGAGTCATAGGTTCTGCATAAGCTGGTTCGGCATATGCTGGTTCAAAAGCCATTCTTCTGAATCCAAAGCCTCTGCCCATACCTCTACTCATACTTCTGCCAAAGCCTCTGCCAAAACCTCTGCCAAAGCCTCTGCCAAACCCAGAATTTGCAAAACCTGGTCTGTCAAAACCTGCACAAAATCCACGTCCTCTTCCAGTCATAGGACCCATTCCATCTGGTCCTGTTTCATCTCCATACGGCATTTTATTTTTCCTCCCAAACCAGCTCTTTGGCTGATTTGAATCATAATTCATATCTAATAATGAATATATATTCATTAAACTATATAAAGCTTTTGGTTTTTTTGAGCTAAATACTCTTTCTCCCCCGGACTATTACCACTTCCGTAATGTTTATAAAGGACCATCTAATCCATATTTCTATGGTTACCTTTAAAGTAGTAATAGGAACAAAAGACGGCAAATGCATACAGAAAGAAGTGCCAGAACCAGATTCTAAAGGCTTTCTAGGCAAAAAAATAGGAGAAATCGTCAAAGGAGAGCTAATAGGACTTACAGGCTATGAATTCTCAATCACCGGCGGAAGTGATCATGCAGGCTTTCCAATGAGAAAAGATATACAAGGACCTGGAAGAAAAAGAATCCTAACAGTAGAAGGAATAGGAGTAAAAAAAGGCAGAAAAGGACAAAGACAAAGAAAAACAGTATGCGGAAACACAATTCATAAAAGTATCTCACAAATAAATCTAAAAGTAACACAAGAAGGGAAAATACCTTTAGCAGCGCCAAAAGCTGAAGGTGTGCAAGAAAAGCAAAGCTCTTCTGCGTCCCAGACCCAAGAAAAATCAAAAGATTTTTCTGGGCACAGGAAAATCAAGGATTTTCCTCGTGAACCAAAGGTTTCTACGGAAAAGAAAGAAGAAAAAGCAAAAAAAGAGCCCAAAAAATAATAAAGTTTAAATAATCAAAAAACTAGCCATACTAAAAGGGGTGGAAAATGGCTCAAATCGATTTAATAAAAAAATTCATCAAAATCTACAGTTCTGCACAAGTAGCCATAGACTCAAACAATAAAAACAAAGCAGAAAAAAGATATCAAGAACTTCTAACAATGTATAATGCAATAAAAAATTCAACAATAGATTACAGCCATAAAAAAATCGCATATACACAAATAAAGAAAGTATATACTGGAATAAACAGGATAGACACAAGAAAAACAATAAACAGATATGCAATTGCCGCAGCAGTTTTTATAATGCTAATAAGCTTTGCAGTTGTTGTAAAACCATCATTTTTCGGATTGATGGTCTTAGAAAAAGGATTATACGGCAATGAAGCGCCATTCTGGGATTCTACTGAAAAAACTTTTAATTTAGATGGCAGAATAGAACTTGATCTAAGCAAATATTTTACAGATCCTGACGGAGATGAATTAACATTCTTAACAAAACATCAAAAAGGATTAAAAATCGCCTTAATTCGGGACAGAGTAATAATAGAACAAGACGGAGCAACAGGCGAAACCCCTATAGAACTAATAGCAACAGACGACAGAATAATAGTAAGAGAAACAATTATGCTAAATGTTCAATAGTTAATTCTTATTAACCCCACAATATTTATAAAAGATAGAATAAAATATAGTCTAAAAGGGGTAAATAAATTGAACAAAATAATAGTGTTAATTATAGTTTTGATACTTAGTATTCCCTTAGCTAATGCAGAATTCTTTCGTTTGGCAAATGTTGCAGCATCGCCTTCTAAAATTGACCGACGCACAGCAACAATAACAGAAGTTCCTGTTCAACTGCAAACAGTTCTTTTATTAAATAATCCACGCATAGAAGCAGAAATAATATCTGCAAAAGCAGAATGTGAATCCGAAGACCTGACAGATTATTTTATAATAAGAGAAACCACAACAACACCGAAAATTATAATCAAGCAAATACCTGATCTTGAAAAAAACTCAACAGAAATAAACAATAAATT
>DAOVMP010000098.1 GCA_030630695.1 Candidatus Woesearchaeota archaeon | reverse complement strand
TCCAACAACTCTTTCAGCCATGTTCTCAGCTAGTTTGATTTCTACTTCAATAGAAGGGTCATATCCTTTTTTTCGCGCTTTTGAAGCTATAGCATACTGTTTCTTAACTTCTTTCTTAAGACTTTCAAAGTATTTTTGCATTTCAGGGCTTGCTTCTACCATTTAAAACCTCATGATTTTAATAGCGCGGGTTTGTAAATTGATTATCGGAACACGGCAAGGCTCGGGATTGTGTCCTACTTTTTCTTGGAATGCGGTTTTTCCTTCCCAGCAGCTTGCGCATATCATTGTTACATTGCGATAATTTGCAACACTTGTTTTGTGTATGTGTCCTGTTAAAAAAAAGTCAGGTATTTTATCTACAACTAGATGATCTTGATTAGAGTCAGGTATGTGTAAGGTAGATGTGTGTGATGGTGCTAAATGTCGGCGTTGCATTAAGAATTTCATGATTAAATCTCCACGGTCATATCCTCCGCTGCTGCGAATTGAGGGTATTTGTGCAGCATATTCATCAAAACTAAAGCCATGATACATTAATATGTCGAATCCTGAAAAATTTTTAGAAGAATGTATATTTATCAAAGCAGGATTACTGACCATTAACGTATTTGGCATGTCATACAAGGGTTTTGCATATTCTTCAGGTATTGGAGGTTGCGGTTCTGATATTCGGCCTGGATCGTGGTTGCCAGGGCATATAAGTATGGGTATATGCGCGGGTATTTGTTTCAAGTATTCTGCACATTTTTCAAATTGGGCATACACATCGTCTATTAAAAGGTCGTTTTCTTGTTTTGGATATATTCCTACTCCTGATACTAGGTCTCCTATAACAAAAACATACTTAATTTTCTTTGCCAAACTTTTTTGTTCATCATTTCCAGACTCTCCGCGTATCCAACTTAAGAATTTTTGAAGTTCTGGTTCCATAAATTCTTTTGATCCAACATGAAAGTCAGCTAGAACAATAGCATATGCTTCGTCTGGTGCTTTTTTCAGTTCTGTGATAACAGGTATTTCTGGTAATATGATATTATTTGCAAAGATTATGTTGTTTCCAGTAGTTCCAGTCAAACCAATTACTTCGTCGTAGATTAAATCATTGCCTTTTGCCCATATGTTAGGTTTATTTTTAGATGCAAGTGCTTTAATTGAACCTGTGGGGTCTTCTATTTCAAAAATTATGTTGTTATTTTTAGTGACTTGTTTGTCTTTTATCATCCCGATTACTGAAACAGTTTCTCGATCTGTTTTTCCAATCAAACGGCCTATAGAGGTTAGTGAAGTTAGCTCTTGCCGGTTTTGTAATATCTTTTCAAGTGCCTTATACCTGGCATTATAATAGTCGATAAAGTCTTGTATTGTGCGTTTTTTGGGTGGTGTTGAATAACTAAACAATATTTTGACCCTTGATTTAGTTGCAAAGTCAGAATCAACAGAACTTTCGGCAGTTGAATCAGAAAGTATAGTTGAAACTTGTTCATTTGCCTGAACTTTTTGATAGATTGCTTCAAGCTCTTGTTCATTTGATAACTTTTGTAGAAATAAGGGTGTAACTAATGTTTTCTGGGCTAATAAATATGACACTATCTCCTTTTTTTTACTTTCAGATCCCATTTTAAGTAAAAAATCAAGCTAATCCTAGTTCTTCATCTAATATTTTCTTGATTTTTGGTTTTAGAGCTTCGGTTGCTGCTAAACTTATTTCTCTTGTTCTCCCATATCTGCCTTTTGAGATGATTTTTGCATTGATTATTCCGAGCATGTCGAATTCTGCGATAATATCTGAGACTCTTCGTTGGGTAAGAGGGCGAATTCTTATTTGATGGCATATTTTCTGATAAACTTCGTAGACCTCACCTGTGAAAATGTGTTTTTCTTTCTGAGAGCACACATTAAATATTGCATAAAGCGCTGCTTGATGTTGTTGTGGTTGTGTTTTTACTAGATCAATCATGCGGTCTTTCTCTATTTTGTTTTCTGCCTGGTCAATGTTATCAATTTCTACTTGTTTTTTTTCGTTTCGTTCTGCTAATTCGCCTGCAACGCGTAATAATTCAAGTGCCCGGCGCGCGTCTCCATGTTCACGCGCAGCATATGCTGCACATTTTTCAATTACTCCTTGTTGTAGTGCTTTTTCCTGAAATCCTTGGAGTGATCTGTCTTTTAAAATTTTTTGAATTTGTAGTGCATTGTACGGAGGAAATACAATTTCTTCTTCCGAAAGTGAACTTTTAACACGAGGATCTAATGCATCTGTAAAAATAAGGTCATTTGATATTCCAACAATAGAAATTTGTGATTTTTTCAATTCTGTATTGATTCTGGTAATATTATATAATATTTCATTGCCGGCTTTGCCTACTAGCTGGTCTATTTCATCTAGAACTATGACCAAGGTCAGTTTTTCTTTGTCTAAAATATTGTAAAACATATTGTAAACATCGTCAGTAGGCAGTCCTGTTGATGGAATTGATTTTCCAAATTCACGTATCAACTGGGCGAACAGTCGATATTCTGTATCTGCTACTTTTTTAAGCTTGCAATTGATGTAAATTATTTTCAATGGCAGTTCACGCTGTTTTGCAGTGATTAATAATTGTTCTGTTACATATTTTATTGTCAATGTTTTGCCTGTTCCTGTTTTTCCGTATATAAAAATATTAGAAGGACGTTCATTTCTTAGGCAGGGCGCAAGAATATTTGCAACAGTTTGTATTTGTTCCTCGCGGTGAAATATTTGTTTAGGTGTAAAATTAGATTGTAGTGCTTTTTTATTTTTAAAAAGTGGTTTTTTAGTTAAGTACTTCTCAAAAAAATTTACCAACCCTTTTTCACTCATTGTAATCAATGTTTCCAAAAGAAGTAGAGGTATTTATACTTTTCTTTTTTGTAATATATATCTCTCACTCCTCTGTTTCGTTTGGAACTGTAATTTGAATTTTCCGTTTTACATAAAAAATGGTTAAAAATACATATTATAATAGTATAAGAAGTAATTTATATGTTTTAAAATATATATCGAAAGAGGTAAATGTTTTATTTTCTTTTTATTGTACTCTTCTTTCTTTCTTTTCTATATAAAAAATAATAATATAATAATATAATATATTAACAATATAATATATAATATATAACATACAATAAATAACAATATGATAAAGAATATAGAAATCAAATGATGAAAATGTTTCATATTCACCTCAACACACAATAAGTCAATTCAAACATATCAACTCTTCCATAGGAAATCAAGGTCTCACACCCTTGTTTGTTGCCACTACACAATAGCGAAAAATCCATAACCTATAGAAATGAACATATACTGCTCAGTATTCCTGTTATCAGG
>DAOVMP010000061.1 GCA_030630695.1 Candidatus Woesearchaeota archaeon | reverse complement strand
TAGAAGATTCCTTCTTGGTTTGTGAATTCTATGTTGTATTCGTCGTCTCCTGCAGCGTCTAATCGAACAATTGTTACTCCTGTGTCCATTAATCCTTCATACTTAATGTCCCAGAATGGTGTTAGCATTCCTTCTGGTTCGTCTAATTGTTCTCTTAGTCCTGTTCCTGGAGCAATGTATATGTCTCCAAGCACTGCGTCTGCACTTAAGTTGTATCTGATATATTGTATTTCAAATTCTAGTTGGCCGGTCATAGCTCCTCTGATAAGAACATCTGAGTCTTCAATGGTTTCTTCATTTACTTCTGTCCCAGCAGGTTTCCAATATGTATCTGTTACATTTGAGTCCCAGAATTCTACTTTGTATGCTCCAATGTAGAATTGCACAATAGATTTCTGGATATCTTTTCCTGTTGCTAGAATGTCTCTGATTCCGATTTGGGTTCCGTCTGCTAAAACATCTGTTTCACCATCTGTTAACTCATCAGTGATTTCACCGTTAATTCTAAACTTGACGCTTCCTTCGCCGTCGTTTGATGTTTCTGAAATTACAAGTACTTCTACTTCATACTCTTTTCCATCAACAACATATGTTTCTTTGTCATTTTCTCCTAGAATTGCAGATACTGCTCCACCCATTAACTCAATAGTTAATGAACGATTGCCATCAGTCAAATCTGTGTCTACAATGACAAATGGCTGTCCTAAAATGAATAAATCTTCATCTTCTAGGTCTACCAAATCATTGCCTTCGATTTCAGATTCAAGTCCTTCTTCAAATTCTAGTTCCCACTGGAATAATAATGCACCAGAATCCCAGTAAAGGTAATGACCTACTCTGTCTCTTTCATCTTCTGCAAATACTGCTGCTGCACTGCTTTTTCCTTTAGACGCTTGTGCTTGTGTTGCGAATCGCAAATACTGATTGTATTCTGTGCTTCCTTCGTCAGTCACGATTTGACCGCCTTTTAACATCAGTAAATCAACTTCGGTTAATGTTTCTCTAACATCTCCGATGTGTTCATTGATTTCTAAAAGGTCAGATGTGCTTCCGATTTCAACAGCATCGCCTTCTACAGTAACTCCGGTTCCACCGCCTGTTGCAACTTTTACAACTGCTGATACTTGCAGTCCTTGTATTATATCAACTGCTCCTACAACATCTGAACCGTCTGCTGCATCTCCGACGATTATTGCCAGATTAGAAGCAGGTACGCCTCCTACAACAAATGGTCCTGGATAATCAGAGAGCATTGCTGCAGATGCGCCGAAAATTGTCGCTCCGACCATGGTTAGGCCGACACCTAATGCGACCATTTTTTTAATAGCTTTTGTCGCTTTCATTATCTAAACACCTCCGTGTTTTTCGGATTATCTTTACTATCTGTAAAGATTAATTACAGACGTAAAAAAAAACTTTAACGCCTTCTTTTTTGTGCACCTTTTTCTTATAGATGCCTATCACTCTTTTGTTCAAAATGTCAAGTTTGATTTATAAACTTTTCCATAATTCCGCGGTTATACCGACAAGAAGTCTTGTGTCATAAGAATTCAAGCATTTCAGGATGAACATATAGTCCATTTTAAAAAAAATTATAAAAAATGTATGCGGAGGGCAGGGTTCGAACCTGCGTAGGCACTAAGCCATCAGGTTTCTTTGCCTAAGCACCTAAGCCTGACCCGTTTGGCCACTCCGGCACCTCCGCGTGTGTAGCGAACGGAGACCAGAAAAATGCGCAGCATTTTTCGCTGCCTCCGCACCTTGTGTGGAGGTCCGACAAATTTATTTGTCGATACCTCCGCGAGTTTATCGAGTGGAGACCAGGCAAACTTGTTTGCCGCTATCTCCGCATAAGTTACATGATTAAGAATCTAGTGTTGATATAAATAGTTATTGGTTTACTTTTTTTGCCAAGAATAAGATCTTTTCTTTTTGCTGTTTCCAAAACCGCAGCTTGCGCACACTTTTCTGCGTGCATGGTATGCGCGTTTGCCGCATCGTCTGCAGATTATGTGGGATTTGCCTTTGGCTTTTTTTCCCATTGATGGCGTTCCTTTAGTCATTGTAAAATCCTTTTATGCTGGAGAAATCATTATTATTGTGTCGCCCCGTATAAACGCAGTTCCTATTTTTCGTTTAACTTCTCCCTCAACTCTTTCTTCTGTATCATCCATAACTACATTTATGTGTATGTCAAATGCTCTTAGTAATCCAACAAATTGTTTTCCATTTTTTAAATCTATGATTACTTTTTTATCTCTTGCTTTGTTTAATGCATCTAGTGGTCTTGCTTCAGCCATATTATATTCACACCCCTCGATTTGGTTATCCTCTGAAATAGGCGGGCTATATATAAAGGTTTCTCTTATAGATTAAAATCCAAAGCCTTTTTTCCTTCTCTTATAATATTTTGGTAGTATTAATATTGCCGCGATTATTGAAATCAAAAACAGCATGAATATGCCAAACCAAAGTCCTAGATTTCTATCTTTTTCAGTTTCTTCTTGTTGTATTGTTTCTGATTCTTGCTTAGGTGTTGTTTTGCTTGTTTCAGTTTCTTCAATTATTTCTTCAATTTCTAATTCTTCTTCCCGGTCATCTTTTGAATCGCATTCATCACCCATTCCGTCGTTATCAATGTCTGCTTGATTTAGGTTTGAAATTGTTGGGCAGTTATCAACAAGATCAAAAATACCGTCATCATCTCCATCTTCAGAAATAACATATCTTATTATTGTGTCTTTTTGGTCGCCATCTGCATTGAGATCTCCGGCATTTTCTTCATCTGTTTGAAAAACAGCGATAGTCTCAAACAAATCTATTTTTTGTCCATATATTTCTGTAAGTGTTTTTGTTTGTGTTTCTATATTATATGTATTTATTTTATTATCATAATCATACAATAAAATATTTTCTTTTATGCGGACATTATCGGCGTTTATTTCTGTTTGTTGTTTTTCATTTCCTGCAGCATCGTAAAAAGTTAATTTATTGTTTTCAATATATACTGCTAAACTTTTTTTATTTATTGAATTTTTGTTTCCTGTTTCTTTTGTGCTGAAGGATGTTTTGGTTTCTAAGGAATATACTTGAAATATTTGATCGTCTTGATCTCCGTCATTATTTAAGTCTATTTTCACTTCTTTTTCATCTGTGACAAAAAGTATTCTTCTTCCATTTGTTGATGGATTTTTTCCTATCTGATTTGTTGTTGTCAATTCTTGTGTTTTTAGGTCATAGTATCGGATTACATTATCATCCAAATCACCGTCATTATTATAATCTTGTTTTAATGATTTTTCAGGTGTAGAAAAAACAACTAGGTATTGATATAGATAAGGTTCTTGTGCTTCTATTTCTGTGTTGATTGTTTTTTGCTCATGTATATTATAATATTGTAATATTTTATCTTCTTTATCTCCGTCATCATTCAGGTCTTTGTTTTCTTCTTTTTCAGATGTTTCAAAAACAATATAATATGCAAATACTAATGGTTTTTTGCCTGTTGTTTTTGTGTTTATTGTGTCTTGTTTTTCTATATCATAATATTGTATTATCCTGTCTCCTGTATCCCCATCATCATTTAGATCTTTTCCAGCATGGTCTTCATGTGTTTCAAAAGCAATTATGCTTCCATATATTGATGGGTTTTCTCCAGGGGTTTCTGTGCTGTGCAGTGTTAGTGCATTAACATATGTACAAAGAAGTAATATTACTAGTATTAATAGTATGCCCCTTTTCATTTTTAAGGAATTAAAACAATAATCTTTATAAACCATTCCCTATTTTTTCAAAGTATGGTAGTTATTCATAGGAGGCGCTTAAAACGTAAAGAATCTGGCGGAAAGTACAAGTCTGCTAAAGGTAAGAGGAATTTTGAAAAAGGCAGCTCTCCTACTCTGACTCATGTCGGCAAGCATAAAGTAAAAACTATTAGAACTAGGGGTGGAAAATCCAAGACTCGTTCTTTATCTATTGATACTGTTAATTTGCTTAATCCTAAGACTAAGAAATTTGAAAAGGTTAAGGTAAAAACTGTTGTAGAGACTCCTGCAAATAGACATCATGTTAGACGTAATATTTTTACTAAGGGCGCGATTATAGAAACTGAGAAAGGAAAAGCAAGAGTTACCTCAAGACCAGGCCAGAATGGTTCTGTTAATGTTGTTTTGATTTGATTTTTCTATTACCAAAAAACATAAATAAGATACACGACTTCTAATTCTATAATCAAAAAGGGTGCGTGATAGAGTGTGTTTTAAACATAGAAATATCAGTCCAAACAATCTGAACATTGATGATGCAGTTAATAGAGAAATTAACATATGCGGAATAGATGCAGATATAGTTAGAATAATAAAAAAAAAGCACGCCCAAATAAGAGATCTTGATATTAGTAAAGTAAGTGTAGAATATAAAAAACAAGCAGAAAAGCTTGCCAGATATGGCATAGTTTCTGCACATAATCTGCCGACAAAAATCAGAAAACTTCTTGTTGTAAGAGACAAATTTATTAATAGGAACGAATCT
>DAOVMP010000007.1 GCA_030630695.1 Candidatus Woesearchaeota archaeon | reverse complement strand
TAAACAAAATAATAGTAATACAAAACAAAATCGATCTAGTACCAGAAGAAAAAGCAATTGCAAATTACAAACAAATCAAAAAATTTCTAAAAACAACAATATTTAAAGACGCACCAATCATACCAATGTCTGCTTTACATTCTATTAACATGGATATTTTAGTAAAAACGATACAAGAAACATTTCCAACACCAAAAAGAGACTTGAATAAAAATCCAATAATGCTAGTTGCTCGAAGTTTTGATATTAACAAACCAGGATCAACAATAGAAAAATTACAAGGCGGAGTATTAGGAGGAACAATAAAACAAGGAAAACTAAAACAAGAAGATGAAATAGAAATACTACCCGGTTATTTAGATGGAAAAAAATGGAAAGCTCTCAAAACAAAAATCACAAGCATAATCGCCGGCGGTTCTAAATTAAAAGAAATAACTCCTGGCGGAAGCATGGGAATAATGACTACACTAGATCCTACAATTGTAAAATCAGATCAATTAGTAGGAAGTGTAATCGGACACCCTGGAAAACTACCTCCTGTATGGAATGAAATCGATTTAGAACCTCATTTATTAAAAAGAGTTGTAGGAGCAAAAGACAAATTAGTTGTAGAACCAATCAAAAAAGGAGAATTCTTAATGTTAAATGTTAATTCAGCAGCAACAGTCGGAGTTGTTCAAGATATTAGCAAGAAATCCATCAAATGCACATTAAGAAAACCAGTCTGTGCAGAAGTCGGAGCAAAAATGACAATTTCTCGGCGTTTAGGACAAAGATGGCGATTGATCGGGTTTGGGATTATTAAAAAGTAAAACGTTAGATTGTTATGGATTTCCTCTGTTTTATTACTATTTTGTAAGAAGATATGATTTTTGTATTCTTAGGTCTTTTTTTGTGTAGATTTTCATTAATTTCTCATCGCTTGCATCCTACCTTGAGTGATCTTGTTTGAATCTATTTTGTGCTTCTTGTTGAGGAACCAATGCACTTGTTACTCCGCCAACAGTTCTATTGAGAAAATCACATGCAACATATTCGTCTTTCATTTGTGATAGAATATCATCTATTACTTTTGCATCCTTAATTTTACCAATAGGCCCATATTTCAAAGGAAGTTCTACTTTATTGTTGGTTTGAATAGTCATATTAATAGTACTCTAACTTCTACATTATTGTAATTTTTTAATTTCTGCCCTAACCATTGTAGAATTAACACCAAACATTTTCAAAACATTCTTGCCGGTATCAGTAATATGATATACCTTCTTATCTTTTTCGATTAAATTGCTAGATTTTAAAATACTTATATGATAGTTTAAATCAGGCCCTTCTACATTTACGATACTAGATAATTCAGTAAAGGTATGAGAATTAGATCCGATTTTTTGACTGCCAACGCGCATATCAGAATTGAATAGAGCCAAAACTAATTTAAATCTAATTTCATTAGCCAGAAGAGATACTTGATTTATTTTATTAAAAATACTTTTTTTATCACACATCATGATTCACCTTCTATTTCTGGAGGCGAACAAATAAATGGCAATAATATTAGTAAAACATAACTAGTATATAAATTTTACTCAAATGTTTTTTAGTAGTTTCTTTATAAATGATTTATAATGATATCTTCGATGTCATTTATATTTTCGACAAATATAACACTATGAGTTTTCTTAGTAATAAACGGTTCCATAGTAGTAGGATTTATTTTTAATTTTTTTGTAAAACATTTGGATTTCTTTCTTGTGCAATTCTCATATTCCGAGGTATTACACATATTATAAACTAAACGACCTAACCTTCTTTGCACAGAGTACTTACATGGTTGAAATTTTCTTGAAAATATAATAACTGCCAGACCCCTGCTCTTTTCTTCATTATGAAATGATGCTTCTTCATGTTGGCTTGCGGATCTTTCTTTATCTATAAGAAAAACTGCTTTGTCGGGAATATACCCCAGTATTTTTGAAAAATTTGCTCTCCAAACAGGCTTATTTTCCTTTGCAACATTAATAATTAAATTTATAATATTTTTTTGACTCTTAACCTTACCTCGAGTATAATAATATAATCTATTCCCGGTTATAACAATCGCCTTATATTTTTTGCATATTTTTCTTGAAATCCTTGCTAATAACTTCTTGCCTTGTTCTTTTTTTTCTTTAAAAACAAAAAATCCGTCTTTCCCAAAAACAGCAAATATTCCGTTCTTAGAACAAGAATAAGTATTAATTATTTCTTTTTTTGTTTGATTTGCAATTTTTTGTATAACTTCGTCATATTTTTCTTTTGGTTTGATTTTTTTGATAAGCCTATTAAGAAGCTTTTTCGCCAATGAAATATTATCTTTTGGTATCATATTATTCTCTATATGGAAGAAAGAATTCTATATCTATTATTTAAACCTTATGCAAAAAAAATTAAAACATTGTAAATTAAAAATAAAAAAATTAATTAAATCCTATCTCTTTGACAGCACCATTGTCCAATCCATGCTGTCATGTCAATGCAGTTATGTCCGCCGTATCTGTTTGTAACTTCTGACCATCCTGCTTCGTAAATATAACCTGCAGGGAGTTGATCCTGAATAATCAATCCTTCACAACTGTCTAACAAACTCAAAGCTTTTGATGGTTCTCTATTCATCAAAGCAGATTGGCTAGGAATTCTATTTGTAACTGTGCTAATATCAATTATATCAACACTATCTCCCCTATTAACCAGAACAACTCTGTCTTCATAATAAGGCATTTGAACTCCTTTAACTGCTCCGCCATACACTTTAGAAGTCATCAAAGGGACATTTGATGTTGGAACCGCAGTAAACATCATAACAAAACCAACAACTGCAATGACAGCTACAAGTCCTAAAATTATAAAATTGTTTTTCACCATTTATTTTTCACCTCGTTCTAAAATTAATAAAAAAAAAATTAATAGTAAAAGCTTGGTGCGTTCTCGATTGCTCTTCCAACGTTTTGACCGCTAGTACCTTTGCCAGTAATAACATCTACATTTTTAGTGCTACAGCACCAGTAACCATTAAGATGTCTAGCATCAACACAATTGGATGGACCGAATCTGTTAAGAACATCCATATACATAGATGTTTCATAATCCATCCCCGCAGGAACCTGGCCACTGCCAATCAAGTCCTCACACTGCAATACAGGGGATTGGTAAGCTAATCCTGCTCCGCCATACATTCTTTGACCGAGTCTAACAACTGCATCACCACTCATCGCAGTCTTGAATAATAGTACAAGACCAACTACAGCAATAACAGCTACAATACCCAAGATTACATAGGAAAGGCTCTTGTCTTTCATTTGATTTCACCTCTATATTTTCTTATCTTTAATAAAGATTTTCAGCACTACAACAATAGTACCCGACTATATCTCTTGCATCAACGCATTTATCCATTCCAAATCGATGTATTGCGTCGCTAGGAGCTGCTTCATAATCAAATCCTACAGGAACACGACCATACTGTATTGCTGTTTCACAATACATAGCAGGTCCTGTAGAATATGCCATACCTGAAGCTCCATAGAGCTTTTGACCACCTATTCTAACTGCAACTTGTCCTGATGGTGCTGCATTATACAGTACCATTAAACTTGCCACGCCGATTACAGTGACGATTGCTAAAATCGCTAATGGGTTATTCTTAAGGTCCATCTGTATTCACCTCTCTTTTTCATCATTAATACTAAATTAGTATACATTTCACACTACTGATATATAAATGTTTTGGAAATTCAAGGAATTTCCAAAGCCAAGAAAATGCAGTATTTTCTTATGTTTCTAAAAAGCGTGGCTTTTTAGAAGCCAAAAAATACATAGTATTTTTTACGTTTTGGAAATTTGCTAAAATACTAAATAGAATAAATAATTAAAGATCTCACTCCAACTAAAGCCTAGACCATCTTCTAGCAATTTCTATAGCTAAATCTAAGTTTTCTATTCTTGAGTTTTCCAGAATATTACTACGAATGTTTTTCCTAAGATGAACCTTTAACTCAGGTTTCATTCTAATATCACCCCACAAAGATATTATAGAACAGACTAGTATATAAATTGTTTGATACAAAAATGCCCTAGAAAAAAAAATAAGGGAAGGCAATTATGCCTTTCCAATAATCCTAAAAACTTTTGTTCCACACTTAGGGCAAGTGCCTTTCGCTGCTTTCATCTTGTTTTTCATAACAACGACTTTAGGATCTTTCATCTTAACCTGTTTTTTACACTTCATACATCTTCCTTCATAATCTGTCATAATATTCACCCCAAAGATTATATTTATGAGTGAATAATACTATTTACTATATAAAACTTTCTAAGAATTAGGCGTCTACAAACAATTTATGCTTTTCTTTACCACTAATCTCGTTTAAAATACGCTTGATTATGGCCTTTTCTGGGTTAGGCAAGAGCTTAATACGGCTCTTTAGGTCTTTAAAGCTTTCAAACTCCTTATCTTTACGTTTGTCCAGTATCTCCCACATGTGTTTTTTACCTAAACCCGGTATTAATTCTAATTGATGCA
The DNA here is from genome assembly GCA_030630695.1 of Candidatus Woesearchaeota archaeon. Taxonomy (GTDB): domain Archaea; phylum Nanobdellota; class Nanobdellia; order Woesearchaeales; family ARS49; genus WJKI01. Next base: position 4,864 of record DAOVMP010000007.1, on the reverse strand, counting down.
TTCTAGTGGTTAAAGGCTGAGCTTTATTGAAAAACTTAACAAATAGTTTTTCATTTTTTAAAACAACATCCTTGACAACATAATCCAGCTCATTCTTTGCTGTTGCAGTTAATTTATCTATAGCTAGCTTTCCCATGATATGATGAATTTTATCTCTCTTACCTTCTCCTATATAGATCTCTTCATATGGCTGTAAAAATACATCTTTCTTAGGAACTAATTCCAGCAATACAAATCTTGATTTACCTATTGCCTGCACAACTGCGCTTTTCTTATGAGAAGGTCTTTTATCAAAGGGATAACCATGCGGCAAGAAATCTAGAACAATAGCATATTCTTCTTTCATCTGCTGTTTTTCTCTTGCTATTTCCATCACTATAAAACCCCTTAGTCATATTTCTGTAAACCCAACTATCTAAATTAAGTCAAAATGTATTAAGTATATAAACTTTATGCTTAATCAGACGTTAAAAAAAACAAGAATTTTTAAAACTGAAAAAAATTATTTCTTAGATTCAGGAACAACACCCTTGATTGCCACTGCAATCTTCTTCATATCTTCTTTTTTCAAGTTCAAAGTGTAACCTTGCAGAACTACATTAACATCTTCTTCTGCAGTAGGCAAAACATCTATTAATTTTTTAATATGAATTTCTTTTAATCTCAATATCTTAAGTTTTTCTAACGCAGTTTTAATTTCATTAACTTGTTTCAGAGTCAACTTAGCAACAGGATTAAGATAATCTACTGTTTTTTGAGCTCTGAAATTCAATTCCTCGTCTCTTTTTTGAACTTTTTTAAGCTCTTCCTTAACCTCAACTAAATTCATAGGTGTTTCACTAATTATCTTGTTTTTCATTTTGATGTTTTTAAATGCACAGGATGCACAATAACCTCCTTAGGCTTGTTTTTATCTTTAATCTGAACTACATAACAGTTTCCTTTTTTAGACTTGATTATGCCTTGATGGCCATAAAATCTCAAATGACAAATGCCTTTTTGATATGCCGGCTCTGGCTTTATAACAACTCTATCTCCTTTATTATACGTAGCTAGAAAAGAAGTAACACTTATTTTACCTTTATTTCTAAAATGCTTAGACATTAGTTTTCTTGTCTTTCTCCTAGTAGTCCCTTTTCTGCTACCCATAGTCTATTTGGAGTTATTGCCTATTTAAAAAGGTTCTGTTTTTAAATAGTGAAAAAACTGTATTTTAGAGAAGCAAAAGATTTATATAGATGCCCCCTAATACCATTCTCAAGTAAAGATAAAACAGGAGGTTACGAGAATGAAAAATTTCTTCTCTTCATTAAAGGCTAAAATCAGCGGACCAGGATACGAAGAACTCGATTCTGATGAATCAGACTATGTTGAACTTGATCATGAAAACACAGAAACTAAAAGTAAGATAGTTGTTCGGCCTTTTCAATTAGATGATTTCGAAGATATCAAACCAATACTAGACTCTTTACGCGAAGGATATACAATTGCATTAGTAAATATTCGACCTTTGAAAGACAGAGATTTAATCGAACTTAAAAGAGCGATTAATAAACTTAAGAAAACTACAGATGCAATTGATGGAGAGATTGCAGGATTTGGAGAAGATTATATAATCGTGACACCGGCATTTGCAACAATTCACAAAACTAAAAAAATGGGTTCTGTTAAGGAATAATTTTAATATTTCTTTTTATTACAATGAGTGAAGACCAAAACCAATGGTATTTATGTGCAAATCACGTGCCTAGAGGTACTTATCTTCCTCAAACCATTCCAACAACATTAGTTCAATTTGAAGGTCTTGTAGAAAAGACAATAAAACATCTTATAAAAAAGAATATAAGAGACATTGGCAACAGATTGGGCCAACACACCCGTTCTCGTCAATCTTTAATTGATAGAGACTATTATAGCTTTGGCACCGAAAAAAAAATACTTAGTTCTGCCATTGAACTTTTTGTAAATAAGGAAAAACAAAAAGATTTAAAAACATCTTAATTATAATTTATTCTATGGGGAAGAAAAAAGAACAATCCAATACACTCGGCGGGCAGTTATGTCCAATGTGTCGTAAGAAAACTCTAACACTTATGGAATCTAAATTAGAAGTTCCTTATTTTGGAAATGTATTTGTTTTTTCCATGACTTGTTCTTCATGTAATTATCGGAAAGCAGATTTAGAAGCAGAAGAGAAAAAAGAACCATGCAAATATACATTTGAAGTCAAAAATAAAAAAGATCTAAATGTTCGCGTAATTAAAAGTTCAGAAGCAACTGTAAAAATACCTCATGTTGGAACCATGTCTCCAGGACCTGCTTCTGAAGGATTTATCTCAAATGTCGAAGGAATTATTGTTAAATTTAAAGAACAAGTTGAAACTTTACGAGACACTGAAGAAGATCCTGCTGCTAAGAAAAAAGCTAAAAAATTACTTAAAAAAATACAAAAAGTTCTGTGGGGAAATGAAAAACTGAAGATTATTATCGAAGATCCAACTGGAAATTCAGCAATCATTTCTGATAAGGCTGTTAAAAAGAAAATTTAATCCGCATAACCTTATGTTCTTTAGACAATAAAAACAACAAAGTTTATAAAATAAGAAGATATTCTTAGTTTCATGAGAAACATACAAAAAGAAACTTCCAAAATAAAACCGGATTTTAAATTATCCGAGGAATTTCTGCAATTAAAAACTCTTGAAACAAATGTTATTATTAAAAAACTCGAAGATCAGATCAAATTACGCTCGATGAAAATCGAAAAACACGTCGAGAAAGAGTTTAAAATTATATAATTCTTTGTTATCGGAAGGTGATAATACCTCCCTAATCTTTAAATACTTCTTTCAGCTATATTCTTATACTAAAAAAGGCGGGAATTCAATGAATGTAAATACGAAAAAACTTCGTGATGTACAGCGAAAAATAGCAAAAGAAGTCCGGACATCTGACGAACTAAAAAAAGAAGATATCAAGAAAATCGCAGGATTCGAAACTGCTTTTGTAGACGATAAAATAATCTGCGCAGTTGTTGTTCTTGACGCCAAAACATTTGAGATTGCAGAAAAAAAACACACTATTTCTAAAACTCCAATGCAGTACATTCCTGGATTTTTAGCATTTCGCGAAGGTCCAGCAATAATGCAGACATATTATTCTCTCGAACTAGAACCAGAAGTCTTGATGATTGCCGGCCACGGAGCTGCGCATCCTTTAAAATGCGGCTTGGCTTCTTATGTCGGCGTAGAATTAGGAAAAGCATCTATCGGAATTGCCAAAAAAATATTAGTCGGTGAAATCAAAAAAGGTAAAATCGTTATCCTTAACGAAACTCGAGGGGAAGAAATTACAACACAAGAGCATGCAAACCCGCTTTATGTTTCTTCTGGACATTTGATTTCACTTAAAACTTCTGTTGATTTAGTCAAGAAAAGCATAATTCATCCTCACAAACTCCCAGAACCATTGCATGAAGCTAGAAAATATTTGAAAAAAATTATTAGCGAATTTTCAGAGTCTTAAGTTATACAACATCAATTACTATTCTCTTTTTATTTTCTGGATGAACTAAAATATCTTCTCCTTTTTTTAATCCAATAAAATCTGCAATCTTTTTACTTATCCGAATATCCAATGAGTTTCCTACTTCACCAACCTTTGTTTTAGATTCCAATCCCCACAATCCTTTTTGTTTTGCTGCTTTGTTGATTTTATCTAATGTATCTTCATCGTATATTTCTTCATTGCATTTTTGGCATATCTCTGCAGTAAACATACCTAATTCTATTCCATATAACTTAAATGGAACTTTTTTCCTGATTATCTTTCCTTTACATTCCTCACATTTTGTTCGTTTCATCTTAATTTCACCGTTTTGATTTTATAACAATTTTTACTTATTTTTTTATATGCTATTTCTATATATCCATAAATTGCAAGCAAACCATCAGTTTGCTTAATCTTACTCCCTTTTTTAATTGCCTCTTTTACTTGCTCTTTGTTAACGGCTCTTTCAGCCATTCTCTGCACTGCATGTTTTGTCAGTAATAAATTCATTATATAACGTTATAACCTATTATAATATATAAAACTTTCTATATTTTAAGATGTTTTATCTTCCTGTGCAAAGTCTCAAATCTTAAACCTATTTTTTTAGCCGTTTTAGAAATATTATTATTATTCTCTATTAACGCTTTTTTAAAATAAGCTTTTTCAAACTCTTTTTCGGCTGCTTGAAGGGTTAACGGCTCTTTTGGCAGCTCTTTTGCAATATTTTTTGAAATTGAAGGCGCGTGCTTGTAAAATTCTTTTAGTTTAGTTGGATTTAAAGCAGATTTGTAATTTTTTACTGTCTCCTCGACGATATTTTGCACTGCTTCGTGCTTTGTGTATTCTATTTTTTCTAGTTCTTTTCTAAAATTTTCTATCTTAATTTTTAATTCTATGATTAATCTATGTATAGATCTCCTGTCTAAGCCTGAAATCTTTGCAACATCTGAAATATTTCCTAATCTTTGCTTTAATAATCCTGATAGATATACTTTTTTAAAATTCTTTTTTGCTTTTTTAAAAGGAACTTTAGTATCAATTTCAAAATCAATCAATGGAGATCTTTTTAATTTATCTGAAATATCTTCTTCAATCTCTGTAATCGTAACACCCAAATAGTCGTGCATTGCTTTTTCAACTATTGGTTTTATACGCTTTTCTACCAAATTTTCTAATTCTTGTTTAGTGGTCATTATAGACGGTAAAATAATTAGAATATTTAAAGGTTATGATAAAAATGTCACAATGAGAAAGAGAAAAAACCTGACTAAGTTAAACCCTCAAAACTGGACTGCAAGTCCTATTTTTGCTC
>DAOVMP010000067.1 GCA_030630695.1 Candidatus Woesearchaeota archaeon | reverse complement strand
GTAATTTTTATGAAAGATTTAAAAGGTTTAACTATTACTAAGCTGTAAAATGGGTGTAAATCTTAGAGACCTACTAATAAGAAAAGAGATATCTTTCAAGGATTTAAATAATAAAGTATTGGCCGTCGATAGTTTTAATATGCTGTATCAGTTCTTAACAACAATCAGAACTGCTGATGGAGCTCTTTTAATGGATTCTAAGGGTAATGTAACCTCGCATTTAATAGGTTTGTTCAGTAGAACTACTTCTTTTATGCAAAAAGGTTTGAAACCGGTTTTTGTTTTTGATGGTGAAAAGCCCGAATTAAAAGCTAAAGAGTTGAAAAGAAGAAAAGAGCTGAAAGAGGATGCAAGAGTTAAGTATAAGATAGCAGTTAAAAAGAAAGATATTGCCGGTATGAAGAAATATGCAGGCAGATTTTCTTATCTATCCAAAGAAATGGTTGATCAGGCTAAAGAATTAGTTAAACTATTAGGTTTGCCAATAGTTCAAGCTCCTTCAGAAGGAGAAGCACAGGCATCGCATATAGTAAAAAAGAATGATGCATGGGCCGTGATAAGTCAAGATTATGATTCTTTACTTTACGGAACAGATAGATTGATTCAAAACTTATCAATTGCTGGCAGAAGAAAGAAAATGGGTAAACTTTCCTACCAAACTGTTAAGCCATTAATGATAAATTTAGCAGAAAATCTAAATAGTCTCAAAATAGATAATGAAAAATTAATAGTTCTGTCAATGTTGATTGGAACAGATTATAATCCTAAGGGTGTTAAAGGCATTGGACCTAAAAATGCATTAAAATTAGTTCAAAAACATGATGATTTTGATGAATTATTTAAAGAAGTTAGGTGGGATGATCATGTAGATGTTCCTTGGACTGAAATTTTTTATCTTTTTAAGAAAATGCCTGTAACAAATCGGTATAAATTAACATTCAAAAGGCCTGATAAAGAGTCTTTAATAAAATTTTTAGTTAAGGGTCATGATTTTAGTTTAGATAGAGTAAATAATGCTTTAGAACCGATTTTAAAGCTGAATAAAGCAAGGGCTCAGAAGAGCTTGGGGGATTTTTAATACCTTAGCTTTATAAAAAGAGTAATATTTCTATTTTTCATGGCAAAGTGGGATTTATATTGTGCTAGGGGGATGATAAATAGCAATGGCGATTTTGATCCTTCTCAGATTGAAGAAGGTTTAGCAGTTGGTTTGAATCCTCAGCCTGTTTCTTATGGTAATAATCCCAAGGTAATCGATGATTTTGTTAAGTATGTTAATCTTAAAAAAAATAAAGGTCTAGATCTAAAACTTACAGCTCATCCCAGAAGTGTTTTACTAGATGAGAGTGCGGCTAAACGAGACTTAGATATTATTATTAATGTTAATAAACGATTTGGCCGCCCAATTATTAAAGAGGCAGTATATCATGCAGGTCAAGTTATAGACGCTAGAGATGAATTAGGGTTAAGAAGCTATTTTGGTTTTGAAAAGGGTGCCTGTCCTTTTTCTGCTGAAGAATTTATGCAAAAACTGGATAAAGCAAAAAGAAATTATCGCGAATTATTTGATTTTGGCAAAGAGAATGGTATTGAGGTTTTGGTTGAGACTGTTCTTGCTATAGAATATGAACAATGGTGGGGAACTAAAGGTTCAAAACCTGGAGAATTACGAAGAGATATTAGATGGGCGGATAATCCGGCCATGGCCGCCAATATTCAGGCAGGTTTGCTAGGTAGCGGGTTTGATTTAATGTATATTATTGGCGATGAAGGTTTAGTTTGTATTGATATTGAACATTTAGATCATACTAGAGAATATTTAAATTCGGTTATACATAGAAATAAAGATCCTTCTACTGCAAACACAGGAAGTAGAATAAATGTTGTTCAACATCAACCTTTAGAATTTTTTGGAGAACCATTTGATTCAATTTCATTTATTAGAGACTTAGCAGGGAAAATACCGATCTGTCATTTAGGAGGTCAGGTTAAAATATTTTATGAAGAAGAAGGCATAAGAAAACCCGGCTCTCACATGGCTCTAACTTTTCCAGGGGATGAAAACGAATTTATAGCGAATGATAAAGAACGCGAATTACAAAATAGAATGAGAAAAGAAAGATTGGAAAAAGACTTGACCGCTCTTCACAAGGCAGGTTGTAGGAAGGGAGTCTTTGAAGTTCATGTGGGGAATGTGTACGGCGGTCCTCTTTGGCAAAAGTATATGCGAATCTCTAAAAAAAATGTTGAATCCATTCTCGAAAAATTAGATTAATTCTTAGAAAGTTATTTATAGGATATATTCAGTATAGAATAGAAAAAGGGGGATTTTTAATGCAAACCTGGATAATTTTTATCATTGCTTCTGCTTTGTTAGGTTCTATTGCCATGCTTTTTAAGAAAAAAGCATTGATTAAAGCGCATTCTGCAGAATATCTACTGGCTTTCAAACCTTTAGAACTGGCTTTATTACTGTTTTTCTTACCATTTATTGTTTTCAAAGCACCAGCACATATTATTTTATTTATATTTTTGGTGTCATTACTAACTTCTGTGGCATTGTTATATATTGCTAAGGGATATAGGCATATGGAGTTGTCTGTTGTTGCTCCGTTGCATAATTTAGTGCCTTTATTTATAATAATCATTGCAGCAGTGCTCTTAAAAGAGTCTATTACATACAAGCATTTTGCAGGAATAGGTTTATTATTGGTGGGAACATATTATTTAGAGTCAGAACACAGAGCAGGTCATTGGTTTTCTCCTTTAAAACAATTAAAATCAAAATATGTTTTGTTTTTATTGTTTGGTTTTATGCTTTCAGCAATTATTGCTGTTAGTGAAAAGGTTATTATCAGTTCTGTCTCTCCTTTTACATTATTGTTTTATCATTATTCGTTTCAATCGTTTAATTTTTTGGTTTTATCTACTTTTTTATACGGTGGATGGAGAGATATTATTCATGCGTACAAAACTTCTTGGAAATCATTGTTAGGGAATGCTTTTTTTGCAAATTTATCAAACTTAGCATACTTTTTTGCTATTTCTATGACTTTCATTAGCTTGGCAGCTCCTGTAAAGCGTCTATCTTCATTATTTGCTATCTTCTTAAGTGGTAAGTTTTTAAAGGAAGGCCGTATTTGGCATAAAACAATAGCCTGTTTAATCATGTTAGCAGGCGTTTTTATAGTTGCAATATGAAATTAAAACAAATTTTAAGGAAAAAACTGACTAAAAAAGAATTAGATTTTGTTAGATCTAGTTTTGATATCGTCGGAACAATAGCCATTATTGAAATTGATGATAAAATAAAGAAAAAAGAAAAAATTATTGCTAAAGAGGTGTTAAAATTAAATCCTCACATTAAAACTGTTTTGAAAAAATCAGGGATTCATTATGGTGTTTATCGTCGACAAAAGATGATTTTCTTGGCAGGAGACAAGACAAAGACAACAGAATACAAAGAATCAGGCATCAGATTGCTTTTAGATGTTGAAAAATGTTATTTTTCTTCAAGATTAGGCACAGAGCGTTTAAGGATTGCAAAACAGATAGTGCCTAAGGAAGAGATTTTAGTTATGTTCAGTGGCGTTGCACCTTATCCTCTGGTTTTTGCAAGGAATTCTAAAGCAAAAGTCATCTATGGAATAGAAAAAAATACAATAGCACACGAATTTGCAGAAAAAAATGTATTATTAAACAGATTTTGGGAAAAAATTAGGTTAATCAGAGGTGATGTAAGGAAAGTAATGCCGTTACTAGGTAAAAAGTTTGATAGAATTTTAATGCCAATACCTAAAACAGCGGAGGATTTTTTACCAGTAGCATTAAAAGCAGCAAAAAAGACAACTATTATACATTTTTATGATTTTGGTAGAGAAAATGAATTTAAATTAATAAGAAATAAAGTAAAATTAGCGTGTAAAAAAGCAAAAAAGAAATGTAGAATCTTAAGAACAGTCAAATGCGGTAATTATTCTCCTGGTGTTTACAGAGTTTGTGTTGATTTTAAAATTATCTAACCAAAAATCTTCTTATATGACTTGTCATCTTCTTCTGTTTTGACTTTTGCAATTGCTTGTAAGAAATCTTTTTCTTTAATTTTGTTTCGTTTGGCGCGAATCGCAAAATATCCTGCTTCTGTTGCTATTGATTTTATTTCT
>DAOVMP010000124.1 GCA_030630695.1 Candidatus Woesearchaeota archaeon | reverse complement strand
TATGTCTGTTTTTGGCTAAATTTGTCATTTTTTAAGAATAAAACTAACATAGGTCATTGAATTTATAATATACTTATGTGTATACTAGATTTATACGAGGCAGCGCGAAATCAAAGATGCTCAAAAAGCAAAGCTTTTTGGCACCAACTTCGTTGGTTTCGCTGGTCTCGATTCCCAAAAAAAGCAAGCTTTTTTGGGCATAAAAAATTTGTAAAACAAATTTTTTAATGTTTTACAAAATCGAGGTGAGTGAAGATGACAGAACCTTTTTCAAGTCCTGAAAGATGCAGGGAATATATGCGAAATGAAATAGTTTATACAAGAATGATAACCCAGGCGGAAATGGAATGGAAAAACGGACCTGACCAGTTATATCAAAAACCGATTAATAAAGAAATGCTAAAACCAAAGAAATAATTTTTTTATTTTTTCTTTATCTTTGCAACAAAGAATCCCTCGGTATCGTTGTTTTGCGGCCAGAGTCTTAAACACTTTTCAACTTCTTTGCTATAAGAATATTTTTCAAACTCTGTAATTATATTGCCGCGATTTATATTAAGTTTTATTTCTTCAACTTTTGCATCTTTATTATTTTTCAATAACCAATCAACAACACCTTCGTTTTCCTCTGGTTCTAAAGAACAAGTTGAGTATACTAGTGTTCCGCCTTTTTTCAACAAAGTCCAAGCATTTCTAATCAAACTCTTCTGCAATCCAGCAATACTTTTGATAGTATTAGGATTCCACATTCTAATTGTTTTAATCGATTTTCTAATCGTACCTGTACCAGAACAAGGAGCATCTAATAAAATCTTATCAAACTCATCTCCTTTAAAATGCTCACCTTTTCTCTGCGTAACAACACAATTTGAAACACCTAATCTTTGTAGATTTATTCCTAAAGCAGCCAAGCGCATTCCAGAAACATCATTTGCAACTAAAACACCTTTATTCTTCATTAATTGTGCAATCTGAGACGCCTTAGAACCAGGAGACGCGCATAAATCCAAAACTTTTTCACCTTGTTTAGGATCTAAAACAATCGGAGGAACCATACTCGCAGACTCTTGAACATAATAATAACCCAACGCATGTTCTATTGTATTACCCACATCTAATCTTCCTTTCTTATGCTCAATCCAAAAACCCTCTTTACACCAAGGAATCTGAGTTAAAGTCCAACTTTTGCTTAAACGTTTTTTAATTTCAGCAATTGGTTTTTTTAAAGTATTAATCCTAATCGATTTAGGAAGAAAACATAAAGTATATTTTTTAAATTCATTCCAATCTGTTAATTTAGAATATCTTTCTATGAATTTAGGTTTAAATTCAATATCCTCTGTTCCAGGAATAGGTTTTAGTTTCATTTTAGTTTTCTACTTACGTATATTCCATCCTTTTTATAACCTAGCTTTTTACAATAGTATTCTTTAACACCAATACCGGAGATAACTAACATTTTCTTTTTATCAAAAACTTCTTTTGCAATTCTTTCTGCCTCTGTCATTAAGGTTTTACCGATGCCTTTATGCTGAACTTTTGTTCCTTTTTTACCTATTTTAGTTGCTTGGCCATATACGTGCAGTTCTCTAATACCTGCACTATCTTTTGTAATCTCTTTTCTAAACGGTTTGTAAGGAATCCTAAGTCTGCAAAAACCTAATAAAATATTATTTTTTGTATCTTCTGCAGAAATAAATACTTCTGCTCCTTTACTCGCTTCATAATAATAAGTTTTGATATGAGAATCTTTTAAACTGATTTTTCTTCCTCTAGGTTCTCTGCATCTAATGCATTGACACTCTTGATTCTTTTTCTTTAGTAATTGTGATACATATTGTCTTAAATTAGTTTTATCAACACCTGCTTTTGTCATAAAAGTAGGAATATCTCTTTGAACACGCATAATCCTAACATATTTAGGAATATGTTTTTTCATTGAAACAATCATTTGAGTTGCTTTTTTAGTTGTCAAAGGCGTATACTTGCCTTTTTTCCAAAGTTTATACAATTCTGTGCCTTCAATAACCATACAAGGATAAATTTTTAGCGCGTCTGGTCTAAAATCAGAATCTTGAAACAAATCTTTGAAAGTTTTCACATCATCTTTATAATCCACACCTGGCAAACCAGGCATCATATGATAACCCACTTTTAAAAAACAATCTTTCATCAACTGAGTTGATTTAATCGTATCTTCGACAGTGTGACCTCGTTTTATCTTTTGCAGTATGTTGTTCTTTAAAGTTTGCACACCAACTTCCACCCTAGTAGTTCCAAATTCTAACATGTTATTCAATTCTTTAATCATACAAAAATCAGGTCTTGTTTCTAAACACATAGCAACACATCTTATTTTTGTTTTTTCATTACGCTTTTGTTCCTTTTTTAAACTAGATTTGCCTTTTAATTTAGAAACTCTATCTATTATTCTTTTAACACGTTCATCATTTCTCATATCGCCAGGCATTTCAAAAAATTCTTTATATTTATCAAAATCAAACTTATTATTTTTGAAAAACATATTTCCAAAGTCATTCATAGCTTTCAAAGCATAAGTTATGAAATCTTTCTGATATTTTTTCTCAAAACTAGGAAAAGTTCCACCCATAACTATTAATTCAATCTTTTCTGGCAAGTGACCTGCTGCTAAATACTGTTCTAATCTGTTGAAAACCTGCAAATAAGAATCGAATTTATTCCTTATCGCTCTCATAGTAGCAGGTTCTCTTCCTGTATAACTCTGTGGAATATCACCAAAAACACTTCCAGGACCTCCAGGACAATACAAACATTTGCCGTGCTTACAACTGAATGGATAAGACATTATAGCAACAACTG
>DAOVMP010000119.1 GCA_030630695.1 Candidatus Woesearchaeota archaeon | reverse complement strand
GAATTTTTTACCTTTAACTGTAAAAAGTTTAACTACTGAAAAAGGCAAAGCGTTATTATTTCTTGCAACATAGGTATATTTTAGTGGTGACCTATGCAAAAGACAGTATACTCCTAAAATAGCAGGAAATACCTCTTTTTTAAATCATCTTAATGATTATTTATTTATGCCTTTAACTAAAAAATTTGAAGTTAAAAATGGTGCAATTCGTTTATTAGAAGATGGGGGCGCAATTGGAAGAATAATTCATGCAATGGGGGTACCAATACCTGAAAAAACTGAAAAAGATAAAGTAAGCAGAAAGTCAAGCTATAACATAACATTACCTCACTACTTTCAAGATATTATTAATTCCTCTCCTAAAAAAGATTCGTCTAGAAAAGATTTACTATACGATATTACCAAAGTTTTATTTAAAGACAGATTCTTTCTTCAGGATAGACATTCTAACGTGCGTACTCGTGTTCCACAATTAATCTTAAATAATCATTCTACTAAACAATCAGCAACAAAATGCGGAGAGGAAATAGTAGATTTTCTAAATTATACTATTTTAGATAGAAATCGCCAAGGAATATTCTCTTATGATCAAATTGATATACAATATAATAAAGGTAAAAAATTATATGGTTGTAAACTTTATTTAACTAATGAACAATTAGGGCATATGGTTATTAAACATAATCCATCACTATTCAATATTTCTGTAAACCATCCATAATTCTTATTTGATACTAAACTAACCAATTCTCTAACAAATTCCCTCCCCATCTTATACTTTTTTAAATAACTTCTTTCAATTGTTCTTATTAATAATCAAATAAACATTAACTTTCATTAATCCAAATTCTTATCGCTTCCATTAATATTTCTTTTAATGAATAATTTTCAGAAGAGTATTGTTTTACTCTTTTGATTTTTTCTAATTCATTACAAGTATTATAACGACAGAAGTCATAATTTATGTTTTTGTTTTCATATTGGAATATATTTTCAAAAGATTCTATTTCTTTTACTGGTTTTCTTAAGCTTATGTCTCTGTTTTTGATAAATGTGTTATCATTTGATTTTTCAAGTCGCAAACCAATTTGGTTTCGTATTAAAGCAACATTAGTAACAGTAATATTGGTTGAATTTATCAGTTCAATACCGATTTCATAATTCATTATCATGCAGTTTTTAATTGTTACTTGTTTTTTATTTTCGATTAGAATTCCTGTTTTTCCTTGGAACAAACCTTGTATTATTGCACCGTTGCAATTAATTATTACTTCATTCTGCCCAATTCTTATTCCGTTTCTTAATTGATAGCTTTGTGAGCAGAAGTCTGTATTAGTAAATATTGTTTTGCCGTCTTTTGGAGGAGTGCAATAGCCAGAAACTTGTATACTTAACAGTATAACTAATAATAGTATCACCAGCCTTTTTTTCAAATAAGTTCACCTGTTTTACATGTCAGGAATATTTTTCTTTATAGGTAATCAATATATTCCGGATCATGATCAAAAACCGACACTATTATATTCTAAATGTCGGTTTTTTACATATCTTCTGTATCGAATTTTTTTACATATCTTATGAATTGAAAGATTAATAAACCGATAAAATAAAATAAAACAAAAATTAAGTATTTTTGTGAAGTTGTTTCTTTTGTTTCAGCACTTTCTTCTTCAGATGTTTTATTTATTTCAGAAATTTCTTTTGGTTCCTCTACTTTTGGCAAATCTTCTTCAATAGGCGCAGTAGTTTTAGCAGTTATCTTTTCTTTTTTCTTGCAGTCTGAATCTGTTTCAGGAGTGCATCTTACACTGCAGTAAAAATCATTATCAACACATGGATTCATATCTCTGTGTGTGTTGCATGCGTTTTCTTTGCAAAATTCTCTGTCAATGTTTTTATTTCCGAGTATGACTGTATTGAATTTAGAGTTGATTGCACTTACTGGTTTTATATTGCTTTTGTCATTGTGTTTTTCAATTAAATTTTCATAGGAGTTATACATTCTTAATCCAACATCGTTTTTCAATAAAGCATTGTCATATAGATGAATATTTGAAGAGTTGGATATGAACACACCTACATTAAATGTTAAAATATTGCATCGAGTCATTGTAACATTTCTGCGATTTTCTATTTTTACTCCTATTTTCTCTAAATAATTGCCTCTTATTACTGCTGTTCCGCAGTTTAGTTCAACATTATCTGCAGTTATTTTTATTCCTTCAGGTGCATCAAACGTATCTGAGCATAATCTGATGCTTTCATTGATTATTCCGGTTCCTGGAAGTTCTTGGCAGTCCGCGAAAACACTGCCTATCAAAACAAAGCCAATGATTAACCATAGTACACGTTTCATTGTCTTAGGCAAGGATACCGCGCACTTTAGTGTGCGAAGGAATTGCCGTTTCTCCGTAAGTTTTTTCTAACATTTTGATTATAAAATGAGTGCGCAGCGAATTTTCGGCGCACTCAACAATTTTTGCGAAATTGTTAGTGTGAACTTTCGTTGCGTGGAGGCAACGAAAATGGAATTTGTTAAAATCGAGTTAAGGCATGACAACCATAAGGTTGGCATAAATTTCTGGCACATGAATTGGCAAACAAAATATCGTTACAATATGTTTGCTAAGTTTAAATATAAAAAACTTTGCGAAGCTTCGATTCGCAAAGCAGCTATGCGACATAATATTAAGATTCATATTCTTCGTATTATGCCGGATCATCTTCATATGTTATTGACCTTGCCAAAAGGTATGAGTGACGTCAAAGCTTTGCAACTTCTTAAAGGCGGTTCAGCTTATACTTTCTTTAAAAACCATCCAAAAGCTCGTCTAAGATATCCTCAAGGACATCTTTGGAGCAGAGGAGGTTCTGCAGTCACCGTAGGTTATAATCAAATTTCTGACACCATTAAATATATTTTGGAACAAGCTAAGCACCATGGTTTAGCCTGCTAATCGGATACTGTGGACTTCAGTCCACAGAGGAGGTCATTTTAT
>DAOVMP010000075.1 GCA_030630695.1 Candidatus Woesearchaeota archaeon | reverse complement strand
TTTTATAAAACAAATTAATTCCAAAAAATCCAATTCCTAAAACTAAAACCAAAATCAAGCCAGCCTCAACTAAAGAAAAACCAGTAGAAGCCTGCACGGATTCTTCAAGAGGAACAACAACAACTTCAACAATGTCTTCAACTGGTTCAATTCCAACAGGAACAGTTTCCTCTTCCTCAATTATAATAGGAAAACCAACTTCCCATTCCTTCAAAAGCCTTTGATTAGAAACAATACTAACCTGAATTCTAAAAGCATCACCAACACTAACACTAGGCAAACTATCATAAGACTTTAAAGTAACAATTTTCACAGTATGCTGGCCTTCCAATCCAGTAGGAACACCAAAATCATGCTCTTCCATATTAGCACTACAAATAGTAAAAGGATGAACTCCAATTCCACCACTTAAATGGCTTGCAGCACAAGAACTTGTAGTACACCAAGTTTTATTAAAATAAATAAATCTTGGAGTGGTTTCATCATCTAAAAAAACAGCAAAAGGATATCTAGTACACCAATCTCCTACATCACACCAGCTAGTTAAATTAGGAACATCTTTGTAATGAATTTTATTAAAACTTAAAACTTCTGCCTGATAAGAAACTCCTGAAATCGTGCAAGGATTTACTCCAACAGTGGACTGGGTAGTTAAAGGAAGACTAGGCAAAACAATAAAAGCCAACGCTAGCAAAACCCCAACAAACAAAATCTGTTTATGTTCTTTTTTTAGTTTAACCATTTTGTTTCACCTTAAGTATGAATTTCCTCAATACAACCACAAACTTCACCATAAACTGTCCAATAAATTACACAAATTTCATTCGGAGCAGTACAATTCCCACAACAATATTCATTTCTAAACTCTGAATAAGGACAATTCCCAGTTAAATTAACAGTATTCCAAACACAAGTATCAGGCTCTTGGTCTGGCTCAGGCTCGGGTTCTGGTTCAACATCTTCATAACAAGCACAAATACAAGTATTAGTTGAAGAATCTCTTTCACAAACTCTTTCAACCATTGGATTAAACGGTTGAGCTCTTAAAGAAACCCAAGGGCATTCTCCAGTACAAAAAGTTCCACTTCCATCAGGCAAAGGCTCTTCATGGCAGTCAGCATAAGGATAATTAAATTCAGTAGTAGTTACAATTGTTTGAGCTGGAAAAATATTTTGAGTAAGATTTTGACCAAAAGGAGAACTCCAAACAAACCATAAAACAAGGCCAGCAATTAATAAAGCAAACCAATTTGTTTGAATAAAAGGCATAATTGCTGCCAAACCTTTTTCTTTGTTTTTACTCATTACATTTCATCTCCTAACAAGTCTCACAACCTTCATTAATAGTAATTGATTCAGTAATTTCAGTAACTCTTCCATCAGTTTCAACTACTCTAACATTAACAGTATAAGTACCAGCAACCAAATCATGAACTTCACCAGAAAAAGTTTCCATCGAAGGAGCACTCCAAGCACCCAAATTAATACTTCTATTAACATTACCAGTAAAAGTAACAACTAAATCAGTCCCATAACAAGCTCCAATCATACACATTGATTGATTAGAAACATTTCCAAGCAAAAAATCCTGTTCTTCAATAGCTGCTAAAACAAAATCAAGTCTTGGGCTGTCCGGAAAAATGTTTGGATTAGAAATAACTATATTAAATTTAGCAGTATATTTTTGCTGTCCAACAGTTCCTTCAATTACATCACTTAAAAAACCTAAAGCAAAAGGAGAAAGAACGGCTAAAAAGATTATTACAAAAACATATTTAGCATACTTCTGCTGTTGTTTTGGTTTTGCTTTAAAAATAGTAATAAAAGCTACAGCCAAACCAAACACTAATACGATAGCTATAACTACAAGAATAGAAGCCTGAAAAACAAAATCTAAAATTGGTTGAAAAATTTCTTCAAAAACCATTTTACTTGCCTCCTTTTGCAGACACTTCATAACTTATTTCATAAAGTGTTAAAAACAAGCCAAAATAAACAAGCCACATAGCAGATTCTTGTCCCTCAAAAACTACAAAATAAAACGCAAACAAAACAAGAATTAAGGAAATTCTTTTAGACAAAGCTTTAAATATTTTTTCTGAAATTTTTGCCATATTATTTCACCCCAAAATCTGGTAAAAACTTTTGAGTAGATGGCAAAAACTTTACCACTCCCAAAAACACGCTTAAAATAGGTAAAGGAATTCCGACAATTATTGCTCCAACAAAAGCATCAGTAAAAGCCTTTCCAAACCTTCCTTTTTCCTTTTTTTCATAAACTAATTCAATAAAAAATACAGCAAAAAAAGCCAAAATAGCTCCAAAGAAAAAAGTAATTTCTCCAGTGAAAAAAGTAGCAACATCTAAAGCAATCAAAGCAAGCAAACTCAAAGCATCAAATCTTTTAGTCAAATCAATTGACACAGACTTAAAAGTAACTTTAGTCATGCTGTTACCCCTTCAATAATTACATCTAAATAAGGTGTGAACTTAATAGCTATAAAAATAAGAATCCCTAAAAGAATAAGATTCGCTTGCCAAATTTCTTTAACCCCAAAACTAGCAAAAAAAGCAACAATATTATTATAAAAAAGCAAAATTAAAACCAAATAACCCCAATAAATTAAAGTGGTCTTTTTCTTATCTTTTTTCTTGTTTTTAGGCATTTCACATCCACCCCAAACAATGTAATACTAAATAAGTTACTCCAATTAACATAGCCCAATGCTCCCATTTCTCTTCATCAAACTCAAACAAAACAAAATCAATCATTTCAATCCCTCTAACATTTTAGAATTAATTATAGCAACAACCAAAATAAAAGAAATCATTCCAATAGTAATAAAGGCATTATTAGAAACAACATTTTCAAGAAACTGAATAATATTATTAAAAACAACCATTGTCAAACCTAATAAGAACACTATTTTTCCAAATGTAGGCAACCATTTTTTCTTTTTAGTCATTTCTTTCTCCTCTTTTTTCCTTTAGTAAAATACAAATAACCTAAAACAGAAAATACACCAGCCAAAACAACAATAATTACAACAGTCATATCAACTTCTTCTTCAGCACAAAAACCTTCCTTATAATTAGGACACTTACTACAATCATTAAAAGCAACAACAATATCCTCAGGACAAGTTTCACAAGTTTCTCCAGCCTCTATAATACCATTACCACAAACAAACGGCACAGGAGGAACAACCTCACAAGAACCAGTAATAGTACAAGTAGTACCAGAAGGACAAACACAATCCTGAGGACAATTCCTACAATTCTCTCCAATCACTCCCTCACAAACACTATTACCACAAGACTCTATAACAGGAGCATACACCTTAACATTAACAGGACAAGACTTAGAATCAGTTGGAGAAGTAATAGTAAAATCACAAACATAAGAACCAGCACTAGGCAAACTAATACGATTAATTACAGTAGTAATCCAACGACCATCAACAGGAAAATTCAATTGCCTGCTTCCCTGCAAGCCAGCACAATTATAAGAAAAAGTAGCAGAATCAGTAACACGAGAAACATTTTCAACATTAACCCTTATTTCAGTATACTGCCCAGCATCAAAAGCAAAGGTAGCAGAAGGGCAAGTAATAGCATAATCTGCTTCATTTCTAACAACACCCAACCAAGAAGCCTTAACAAGCAATTCAACAACAGGGTTTCGTTCATAAACAGAATCAAAAACCAAATTAGGAGAAGAAAAATAAAACTTTGCGCCATTAATATTATTAGAATTACTATTAGCAAAAATGTCATACTTTAATATAGTAAAATCTGCTTGGTCTAAAACCAAATCATAATTTCCAACACAACCAGAAAGCCCACAATACTCAACAGGCTGCTTAGCATTAAAAGCAGCTAAACGCTGCAATTCATTAGTCCAACCAGTATACTTAAACAAATCATAAACATACCAATTTCCAAACCTTGAAGCAGCCAACTTAGTTTCAGTTTCAACAACAACAGGATTAGTAACCAAA
>DAOVMP010000029.1 GCA_030630695.1 Candidatus Woesearchaeota archaeon | reverse complement strand
CAATTCAATTTCTTTTTTTGCAAAATCTAAAAGTTCTTGATCAACATTAATAAACTTTGGTCTGTCTTTAAGAAAATAAATTCCTGCTTTGTCAGGAAGTTTTCCTTTTAATTCCTGATATAATAAACAATAAACACCTAATTGTAATCTATGATGCTCAATTTCAAAACGACTGCTTGTTTTATAATCCATAATTCTTAATTCATTATTAATATTTTCAATTGCATCAATGTAACCTCTTGCCTGTAATTTTTCAGACAAAAACAATTGCTCTCGTATTGGAGTTAGTTTTTTGAAAATTTCTTGGAAACTCCCTTTTTGAGTTCTTGCTAATTCACAGAAATGCGATAACCAATTTAACAACATCAACATAGTTTCTTCAAAATAAAACTGTCTTTGATTATCTGTTAATTCTAGTTTTTCCAAATCTTTTTCTCCATCCTGCCATTCTTGTAATAATGAGTTCTGCAAAACAACTGTTAACTTACCTTCAAAATCAGCCATAGTTAAATCAGAAACATCTGTATCAAAGAAATCTTCCAATACTGTATGAGCAATGCTCCCTCTAACCTGATGAATATTAGGTAGGGATTCCAGTTCTTTAATGTAGGCATAATAATACTTTCTAGGACACATTTTGAAAGTATTTATTGAACTAGGACTTTGAATTCTTTTACCCATGTAAATTTTAGTTATGGATGTATTTAAATGAATTTATATGCTGGAAAATATACGATTTTTTGGGAAAAAGAGTAATAAATTGCTTTATTTCTGGAAAAAATGCTTGTTGAATCGATTTTATTACGAATTTGTTGTTAGATTTTCTGGAAATAGACAGGAAATAGATATTAAAGACTGAAAAAAACTAAACTAATGAAGGAAAAAACATTGATTTTAATTGCGATTATATGTATTGTTGTTGGTTTGCCAGGTTTATACTTTGCTTCTCAATTTGTCAAGATTGACGATCCTAGAATCTTAAGTTCTATTGCTGGCAAAGTAGTTGGAATCAATGAAAAAGAAAAAATTACAATCATTAATGTCAAAATGGATTCATCAATACCTGTTGTGAGCTTTGATAATATTAGAATTCAGAAAGGTGATCGAGTTAATATCAAAGGAAGTTTGGAAGTTTACAAAGGAAAACTAGAATTTGTTGCTGACAGAATTGAGAGAAAATGATTAAACGCCACCCTTGGAAAAATTGGGAAGTTTCATTTATTGAACTAGAAAATCACATTGGAAAAAAATACAAAGTAACCCGAAAATTATTACATTACCCAATATCTGAAACAAAAATGTTCAGATCAAAGAAAAATGCATTAAAACAATTTGAAAAATGGCTAAAATAAAACGAAAATTCTTTTCAGAATTTTCGATCATTACAATTTGGAAATTAAACAATGGCTGCGAAACCTTCCATTATCAAATCCAAGTTGTAATAAATTATTCACTTTCAAATTCAGCAATTCAATTAGTTTTGGTTGATTAAAATGAAAAATATCCGGAACATTCAAAGAAAGAATTTGTTTTTGCAAGTATTGTTTTGGAAATCTTTTAGAAATTTCTTTTCTTTGCTCATCTTCCATTACAATTACTTTATCTGCCCAATCCAATTCTTTCTTTGTTATTGGATTTTCATTAAACAAACCAGCAGATTTAGTTTTAAATCTATCTTTAAACAATTCTTCTGCTGTTTTGCTTCTATGCATGTTTTGATTACAGACAAACAATACTCTCATATTTGGATAAAAGAGGTTTTAAAATATAAAGTTTACTAAAAAATGAAAATTTCAAAGATACATAGAAAAATAGTTGAAATTTTCAATGTTCCAAACGGAGTTTGAAACAATGATAGAATACCTTATCGGAATATTAATTGGAATTTTATTTGGTATAATTACTGGATTAACTCCGGGAGTTCATATAAATTTAGTTTCTGTAATGCTTCTTAGCATTAGTTCTATTTTATTAGAATGGACAAGTCCTTTGATTATTGCTGTAATAATAATTTCAATGGGCGTAACGCATACTTTTTTAGATTCAATCCCGTCTGTTTTTTTAGGAGCTCCTGATCCTGACATGGTAATGGCGGTTCTTCCAGGACATAAACTTCTTTTTGAAGGAAAAGGATGGGATGCTGTTCGATTAACTGTAATCGGTTCTTTGCTTTGCTTAATTTTTGCAATTGTTCTAATGCCTTTGTTTGCATTTATTTTTCCAATCATATATTCTATTATTAAACCAATTTTAGGATGGCTTCTTATAATAATTGTTTTTATAATGTTATTCAAAGATTCAAATAAAAAATGGGCTGTTTTAGTTTTTATTTTTTCAGGAATATTAGGATTAATTGTTTTACGTTCTGAAATTTCTCAACCATTATTTCCATTATTATCCGGGATGTTTGGGGTTAGTGCTTTGTTATTATCACTTTCTAATTCAGTTAAGGTTCCATTGCAAAAAGTAGAAGAAACAATAGATGTCTCTGGCAGAGATTTTTTAGCGATTATTGGCGGAGCGATTTCAGGAAGTTTTGTTGCTCTATTTCCCGGCCTAGGAGCAGCACAGGCAGCTGCTCTTAGTACAATTGTTTTTAAAATCAAAGAATATGCTTATTTAATTTTAGTTGGAGGTATTAACACTGTAAATTTTGTAATTGCTTTAGTATCTGTCTATACTATAGAAAAAGCTCGGAACGGAGCAATAGCAGTTGTGATGGAAATAATCAGTGTTATAGACATAACACGTTTGGTTCTCTTTGCAGCAATTACATTAATAGTTGGCGGAGTTGCAACAATATTAGCATTGAAAATTGCAAAAATATTTGCAAAAATCGTGGGAAAAATAAATTATATGTATATTTCTTTGTTTATAATCGGATTTATCACTTTTTTGAGTTTAATTTTATCAGGATGGATAGGTCTTATTGTTCTTGTAATTAGTACTGCTGTTGGAGTAATACCACAATTAAGTGGATGTTGTCGCAGTAATGCAATGGGATGTTTATTGTTGCCGGTTATTGTTTTTTATTTGTTGTAACATACATATAATGACTGTGGGATGTTGTAATATTATTTCATAAGCTTTAAAAGAAAGGCATAATTTTATCTTTATAATGAAGGATGAAATTTATATAGATGATATTTCTAATATTCCTGTAGAAAACTCTAGAGATGAATTTCTATTGCAAAGAGAAGAAGAACGAAATCGTACGTATACAAGATACAATATCGGACAAGTTAAGAGGATAATTGAATTAGTTTATATGCCTCATCAGATAGAACAATGGAATAAAGCTGTAAACGGCGAACATGTGCATTGTCCGACTTTGAATGAAGAAAGAAAAGAAGTAATTTTAGAAGAAATAATGCCCGACGCATTAAAAGCCGCTGAAGAAGTTTATGAAGCTTATGCTAAAATACCAAAAGGAAACTATTATTTTTCTATGGTTAATAATTGGGAAGATTGTAAAGATTGGTCTAATGTAATAAAAGATGGAGCTCCTTGTATGGAGATTTCCTGCAAAAGATTTGATGGTTTTGTAACAAAAAGTGTTAATTTTTGGTATTCACAGTATGGATACAGTTTTTTTGAAGTTCCAGATAGAAGTATTTCTATTAATTTTGGATTAAGAGATAATTATAATATCGATTTAAACACCAAATTAAGTTTTAATCTTACTTATAAAAATATGAATAAAGAAGAACTTTACAAAGTTATGCAAGAAAATTTTTCAAAATGGAAAGAAACTTACGAATATCTTAGAAAAAATGAATTAAGAAATGCGTTTATGCAGAGACAATATATGCTGGGGGAAACAGAAGAAAGTAGAACTCGGGAATGGAATGGGATACAGAATAGTAAATTTTCAGGAAAGTTCAGAATCGGATTAAGTAGACACCAAGGTAGAAAATTTGGTTTTTATCCAGAGACAGAAAAAGTTTCATCCCAAAAGGAATTATTTGAGTTTATCGTAAGATTTCTTAATTTTAAGGAAAAAGGTAAACCTTTTAGCGAATGGAATTAATATTTATTAATCTATTTAACTTATCGCTCAAACCAACAACCCAAACATCCTTTCACTAACCGACCCTTCTCAAACAATCC
Source organism: Candidatus Woesearchaeota archaeon (assembly GCA_030630695.1). Taxonomy (GTDB): domain Archaea; phylum Nanobdellota; class Nanobdellia; order Woesearchaeales; family ARS49; genus WJKI01. Next base: position 2,216 of record DAOVMP010000029.1, on the reverse strand, counting down.
TACCGTAACCTTTTTAAATAGCTCAGAACTCTCTTCTGAGTATGGAAGGCACAATAACCAGCTTTAGAGGAAGTGTACGAGTTAAAAGCAAGAATCAGATGCTTATTGAAGTTAACGGTGTGGATTCTAAAGAAAAAGCTGAAAAACTAGTTGGGAAAACAGTTACTTGGAATACTCCTGGAAAAAAAGGGAATATAATCAAAGGAAAGATTTCTTTTGCACATGGCAGAAACGGAATTGTAAGAGCGATTTTTGAAAAAGGAATGCCTGGACAGAGCCTAGGAACCAAAGTAAAAATCGAATAACGCAAAATCTCTTAAGCAATCAATATTCAGAGATTTTGCGGGATAGAAAAAATCGCATAATTATGCCTTAATTTAGGCGATTTTTTCTATAATTCTTAGAAATATTTAAATATCGCTTCTATTAATATATATTTTAATGGTAAAACGCACAAAAAACAAGTTTTTTGGCGCGCAGAAAAGCAAAGCTTTTCTTGCGAAGAGGAAGAAAAAGGTCACAGTAGATACTAAACTAAATAAAATTCTAAAAAGCGTTAAAAAACTTGAAAACTTACAAATAAAAGAACTAAAACAAGAAAAAGAACAATCAGAAGACTTAGAAGATCTAGAAAAACAAATAAAAGAAGCAACAGAACCACACCCACTAAGAAGAATAACCTACAAAGATGTTGCCAAAGGAAGCTTAGGAGCATTTATCGGAGTTGTAGCGCATTATACTTTTGTTTACGGAATTAAAGTAGCAGAGCAAATAGATATAGTAAGAGCAACAATACTTTTTCCTTTAGCATTTATCATCGGCGGAGTATTTCTCTATGCAACAGGATACAGAAAAATCAGAGTTAAAAAAATATTATGGTTTTTGCCAATCAGATTAGTAGTGTTATACATGATAGCAATTTTGACAGCAACAGTTGTTCTATTATTATTCCAACCAGATTTTATGAACAATTTCTGGGATGCATACAAACAATTAGCAGCAGTAACTTTAACAGCAATGATAGGAGCATGCGCAGCAGACCTGATTGGAGGACATGAATAGATGGAAGATTCACAATTAAAAAATGTGAAACGTGCATTACTAGTTCAACAAAACGAAAAAATAAAATACATTAATTTAATTTCTAATCCTGGATTTCTTCAGTTCCCACTTCTTATGGAAAAACCAGAACAAAAAAACCTCAAACTAGGTTATGTAGAACGCGTAATAGTAGTAATAAGCGATGCTATAAAAAAACAAAGAATATTGCTAAAAACTTATCCAATAAAAGAACTTAATAAACCATTAGGTAATGAAAAAATAGTTGTTATAGAGTTAAGCAAAGCAGTTTCAAAAGAAGATATACTATTAATTATTGAACGAATAGAAGAACTTGACAAAAAAATAAGTCAAAGCAATGCAATAATAAGATCTATCTGATTTCTAAGAAAAGAAAGCTTTAATTCAACCAAGCAGGCATCATTGGCTGTAAAAAAGGCCAAATATACGGTGCTGCAACAACTAAAGCACCTACTAACAAAGAATGAGTCCAGGTTTCTGCCATACCAACAGAAGCTCCTCCAAAACGACTTCTAATAGCATAACTTGATCCATGAACCTTAATTACAGTAATAAGACCAATAGCTATCTGAAAAACAATTGCATGTTCTAATAAAGGAACCTGATGCAAAAAACTAAAAGTGTGATAAACAAAAGCAGTATTCATAGTAATAAAAACAGCAATAATTGCATAAACAAAAGCATGAAGAGTATGACCAAAACGATGAGTAGGAACAGTAACGTCTCTATGAAGTAGAATAGCTTCATACACGCCAATTATGGCACCTATAAACAATGCAGGGATTATTACTAATTCTACCATCATATCACCTTTTTTATATCAAATATTAAAAAACGAGTATATAAATGTTTCTTAAAAGTTATCAAAAACATTTAATTACCAACATACTTTCCTTAGAAATTTCTCTGACAAACGTCTTTTTTTCTTTTTACTTATTAGATAAGATAAACCAGACTTGACATAACAATGCCAAAACTCCTTAAAAATATTTTTTAATTCCTGCTTAGGAGATTTTACAAAGCCAGAACAATTAAGACAAAACGTTCTAATTCTGTATTTTTGATAATCCTTATCATCAATATAATCTAAATCCTGCAATGCGGAAATATAATTTCCGTTTATAGAGAATAATTCT
>DAOVMP010000092.1 GCA_030630695.1 Candidatus Woesearchaeota archaeon | reverse complement strand
TAATACTCATAGAATAAGAATACTCCTCTTTGAGGATTTTCTTACATTTTGAATAAGACTTTTGTTTGAGTCTAAGTTTAAAAAATTCCCTACGAATAATATCTTTTTTCATAAGATTAGTTCCAAATAACTAACTTATTAGAATGGTGACATATGTCACTTGACTACACACTTTGATGCCTTTGTGCTTGTGGCAAAAAGCTTCAATGATGAAAATTGAAACTAGTCTCTATATTGAAATATGAGTTTTTGCTTCTTTTGTGTGCTAGTAGGTTTTAGTGCATGGTTTATTGCTTTAAATCTCGATAATGGAAATGGTGTTTATCATGGTTTTTTTGCACTTTGAAAAATTTTTGGAAAGTCTTTGTTTCTTGTGGAGTTCAGGAAAGGAATTTTAGGGTTATATGCTTTGTGCTTTGAAAATTTTGAAGTTTTGTTTTTGAGTGACAGCATGTTTTAATTTTTGAGTGGTGTCTCAATGAAGAATATAAATCTTTATATATTCTTTTGTTCATATTTTAGAATAATAAAATTGTGGCGCAGAGAAAAAAAAGCTTTTTCTTTGCAACATAAAATAATAGGGGGAGAATCTTACTTGTATTGGTAATTTTCTAGATTCCTTGAAATAGTAAGAAAAAGGAGAGTGATAAATGTGTTAAATATAGTTAGAACTATAAAGAATATGTCTAAAAGTGGGCATGCTAAGCTTTTTAGCATTGTTTTTTGTGTTTTTGTTGTTTTGTTAACAGTTGTTTCTGTTTTTGGCGTGTTTGGTGATAGTGGTGGGCCTTCTGGTGTTGTTATTAACGCTGATGGCAGTGCTTTTTTTTCTACGTCTTTTTTTAATTTGTGGGCTCCTCAGTTTTATTTAAATGAATGTTCTGGTAATTCTACTGTTAGTTTTAACCACACTTTAGCTTCTCAAGATTTTGATGTTTGTATTTCTTCTGTTCATCATATCCTCCCTGATAGTAGGGTCTATCGTATGGTTGGTGGTGAGGATGTTTTGGTTAATAAGACCCCTGTTCATGTTGTTAAAAATGATGTGAATTATTATTGTTGGAAGGACACATATTTTAGTGCTAATACGAATTATGAGTTTAAGCTTGATTTTGGTTTTGCTGAGAGAAAGATTGATATGTATAGTTTTGGTTGTGAGAATAAGTTTGGTTACTTTTTTAAGCGAAACAGTGATAGTTTAGTTGATGTTTTAAGCAGTGGAAATTATGTGGAGCTTGATCCTGTTAAGAACAAGACAAGGAAGTTTACGAAGCATGATGTTTTTCCTGATGGTGATTTTTCTAAGAAGCCTAAGTTGAAGAATGTAGTTATTGAAAATGTTACAGGTGTTAAGGGTGGTTGGATAAGGGTTGATGAGAATGGAACAGTTTATACTCGAAATCTTAAGAGGTGGGAAGAGGGGAATAGAGGGGTTGGTGTTGTTGTGCCTAACCAGTTTGTTTTGGAGGATGGTTTGGCTAAGACTTGGAAGGAAGCCAGAAACCTTAAAGATGTGAGTTATTCTAAAATTTTAAGTGATGGTGTGCATAATATTAATTCTGTTGATTGGAATTTTACTTCTCATACTTTTAGGTTAAGTATTTCTAATAATGAGAGTTTATTGAATGTTCCTATTCCTTTCAAGATTGATGGTGTTATTGATAGGTATTTTACTTTTTCTGCTTTTGATGTGGAGACAGAGCTGATTACATTATTTTTTGATGATGTATTTGTTCATAATGTTAGTCTTGGTTTTGACAGCACAACTTCTGTTATTGTTTCTGGTGATAACAGCAGTTTTCAAAATGCTGGTTTACAGGCTGATAATCCTGATACTAATTATTATCCAAGTATGGAAGACTTCCATTTTTATGATGGTGCTCCTTATACTGTTGTTTTTTCTGTGGATTTCGTGGCTGAAGGAATATCCTCAAGTGCAGTTTTTACGAATGTTAGTTTTCAGGCAACAAGAGAAAACCTTGTTAATGGTGATGCTGATTTTTTCCTTTTACAGACAGGTTTTGTTGAATCAGAAGCAACTTGGAATGATAATGAAACAGGTATGCCTGACACTTGGGATGGTGGAAGGGATTTTGAGGGGGATTTGTTATTTGAAGGGATGCTTTTCACTTCAACTAATGTTGAAGAAAGTGAAGATTTCGTTAATTTGACTTCTTTTCAGTCAGCTTTTGATAACCAAACTGGCAAGGTTGATATGCTTGTAAAACATGGTGGGTCTTCAAATACAAGATTATTTCCTAAAAGTGATGCTACAAGAAGCTGGGGTTTTACTTTAGAATATTCTATTAATACTGCTCCTTCTTGTTCTGTTGCTGATATTAATATTACAATTTTAGAAGATAGTGGTTTGTGGATTTTGGATGAGAATATGAGTGAAGATTTGAATATTAGTTGTACCGATGTTGATGGTGACCCTATCTTTTATGATATTACAACTGGTAGAAATGGGACTTATGGTCATTTTGATTCTACAGGAACTCTTGGTGAAGTTTTAGAATATTATACTTTGGCGAATATGAGTGGTGGAACTGATGTTGTTATTTTAAATGTTAGTGATGGTATCTCTGGAGATACTGTTGTTTCTGCTCAAGTATCTGTTACTGCTGTCAATGACCAACCTTATAGTAATACCACTTTGTCTAATCATTCTGGTCTTGAGGATTTTGGAAGTTTAGATGATTTGATTCCTGTTGGTGATTGGAATGCTAATTTTAGTGATGTTGAGGATGGTGGCAGTCCTTCAAATTATACTCTTATTGTTCAGGAGAACACTTCTACAAGTTGTTATTTTGATGGTTCAAGTAATTGGGATTGTGATAGCTTGGCTAATCAGGGTGGTCAGGATAATTATACTATTGAATTGAATGATAGTGGAGATTTAAGTGTCAGGTATGATTGGAAGATAATTGTTTCTGCTGTTAACGATGCTCCAGACATTATTGATGGGAACAGCAGCAGTTTAGAACGTCCTTGGGTTAATTATACTAACGAGACTGATGTTGTTTTTGAAGAGAATGATACTGTAAGGCTAGAAGTCGGTGCAGAGGATGTTGAGGGTGATACTATCTGGTATGACTGGTTCGTTGACGGCGCAATTGAATTGTTTAATAGTTCTGTTAATTACTTTGATTTCGTTACTGATTTCACATCTGCAGGGGTGTATAATGTTACAACTCATGCTAAAGATTATTCTGGGCTGTTCAGCTTTTTCACATGGTTTGTAACTGTAGAGAATGTTAACATTCCTGATTTTGCAGTAAATTTTGTTGATCCTACACTTGAGGATGGAGAGACTGTTCACAACGATTACGTTGATATAGCTGTTGAGATTGCTGGTCCTGAGGCTGAAGCTCCTGAATTGAAAACTTTTTTTGATGACGTTAACAATTTTACTTCGGATGGTCTGAATAATACAGGATTAGAAGCTGAGTTTATCAACTTAAGTCTGTTAAACGAGACTGGGACTTATGAATCAAGGGTTTACAATGCTTCTGTGAATACT
>DAOVMP010000093.1 GCA_030630695.1 Candidatus Woesearchaeota archaeon | reverse complement strand
GGTAATATTGCTTTGATTATATTTGCAGGAATTTTAAAATTATTCTACACAACCCCTGGTTCTTTTGTTGAAAAAATGATTATTTTTAGCATCCTATTTGTATTCTTTAATATGATTCCCTGGCCGCATAGTGATGGTTGCGCTATGATGTTCGGTTCAAGGTTATATTTTGCTTTCATAGTTGGATTTTTAATCGGTTTCTTATACTTCTTCGGCGCAGGCTTCTTAACAGCTGCGTTTTTAGGTGTTTTGACTGGTATGATTACTTGGTTCTTGTTTTACTGGTTTTTTGAGAAAGAACATGGTTAAAAGAAAAAGTTATTTTTTAGCAGGCATCAATTCATAATCTTTTCTGTCAAGAAGTATTTTTACTTCAGAAGGTAATTTACGATATTCTTCTAGAGTTACTCCGTCCAGTGTACAGTTAATGAATTGCTTAAATTTGTCTTCATCGCCATGTAATGTCAATTTGGCTTTTTCAACTTGTCCTATGCGTGTTAATTTTAATGTAAAAACAGTCTCTTCTTTAAATTTACTATGTTGACGCATTCCAGCTATTTCTTCATATTCGCCTATACCCATTTTAGGGTCACTAAGCTCTTCTTTTTTTTCATAGAAAAGATGAATTCCTTCGTCAAATTCCCAGTAACAATATCTTTTTCTATAGTCATGAACGTGTTTCATACATTCTTAAAATAGTAGATAATATATAAAGCTTCGTGAACTCAAACTTATACAGCCCACTGGTCATCTACGCGTAACATATATAAATGATTTCTTCTGCTTTTAAAACATGTTAAATGGATTTGAACCTAGATTGTATCAAGAGACTATTTTAAGCAATTGTGTTGATAAGAATACTTTAGTTGTTCTTCCTACTGGTATGGGTAAGACTGCTGTTGCTATGATGTTAGCTGTTCAAAGATTAAAACAGTTTCCAAAATCAAAGATTATTTTTTTAGCTCCTACTAAACCTTTGGCACAACAGCAGTTAAGATATTTTAATCAGCATGTAGATACTCCTTCTGTGCTATTTACTGGTTCTGTTGCTCCTAAAAAACGTGAATTATTATGGAAAGATGCTCAATTGATCTTTTCAACACCTCAAGGTTTGGTTAATGATGTTGTTTCTAATAGAATTGATTTGAAAGATGTTTCTTTGTTAGTTGTTGATGAAGCTCACAGGGCTGTTGGTGATTATGATTATGTTTTTTTAGCTAAACAATTCAATAAAAAAGCAAGATTTCCTAAGATTTTGGCTTTAACTGCTTCTCCTGGAAGTGATTTGGAAAAAATTGAAGAGGTTTGTAAGAATTTATTCATCGAATCCGTTGAAATTAGAACAGATACAGATCCCGATGTCAAACCTTATATTAAAGATATTGATGTACGGTTTGTTAAAGTTGATTTACCTAAAGATTTTTTACAAATTAAACATTTTTTAGAAAATTGTATTAAATCTAAATTATCTGAAATGGAAAAGTTTGGCTTTGCAAGAAAAGGCATGATGATTAATAAAAGAGATTTTTTAGCTTTGCAATCTAGACTTCATGGCATGATGGCTTCTGGTAATAGAGACTTCCCTGTTTTAAAATCTGTTTCTTTAATGGCCGAAGCAATGAAAACCCAGCATGCTTTAGAGCTTTTAGAAACTCAGGGTATTACTCCGTTATACAAATATTTATGTAAATTAGTTACAGAATCAAGATCTGCTAAAACAAAAGCAATTAAGAATTTAGTTGCTGATTTGCATTTTAAATCTGCTTATATTAAGACTGAAAAATTATTTAATGATAAAATAGAACATCCTAAATTAGGTAAATTAAAAGAATTAATTAAAAAAGAAGCTGATGAAAATTTAAATGTTAAAATTATTTTGTTTACTCAATTCAGAGATACTGCTGTTAAGATTAAACAAGAATTAGAAGAGATTTCAGGTGTTTTTCCTGCTGTTTTTGTTGGTCAGGCTAAAAAATCTGGCACTGGTTTAACTCAGAAAGAGCAGATTGAAACTATTGAACTGTTTAAAGATGGTGTTTTTAATGTTTTGATTGCTACTTCTGTTGCAGAAGAGGGTTTGGATATTCCTAAGGTTGATTTGGTTGTTTTTTATGAACCGATTCCGTCTGCTATTAGGCAGATTCAGCGTCGTGGGAGAACAGGCAGGCAGGAAAAAGGCAGGGTTATTGTTTTGATGGCTAAGAATACTCGTGATGAGGGTTATCGTTGGTCTGCGCATTATAAAGAAAAAAGAATGTATAAGATTTTGGAGGATTTGAGAAATAATTTGAATAAAAAGTTTGAAAAACAACCGAATAATTTGAATAAATATATTAATTGCAAGCAGGAATTAAAAGTTTTTGCTGATTTTCGTGAAAAAGGCAATCATATTGTTAAGGAATTGTGTGATAATAATATTGTTGTTAAGCTTGAAGCATTGGATAGTGCAGATTATATTTTGTCTTCTCGTGTTGGTGTTGAGGTTAAGACTGTTCCTGATTTTGTTAATTCGATTGTGGATGGTAGATTATTATCTCAACTGAAAAGTTTAAAGCAAAAATTCGAACGCCCGATAATAATTATCGAAGGTGAAGAGAATTTATTTACAATTCGTAATGTTCATCCTAATGCTATTCGTGGAATGATCGCTACTATTGCTGTTAGTTATGGTATTCCTATTGTTCAGACTAAAGATTTTAAAGAAACTACTGCTTTTTTAGTTGCAATTGCAAAACGTGAGCAGGAAAAGATTGGAGATAAGGATTTTTCTCCTCATTTTGATAAAAAAGTTTTGTGTTTGAAAGAACAGCAGGAGTATATTGTATCTGCATTACCAAGTGTTGGTCCTACAGCTGCTAAGGAATTGTTAAAACATTTTAAATCTGTTAAAAATATTGTTAATGCGAGTGAAGAAGACTTAAAAAAAGTGAATAAAATCGGCCCAAAGATTGCTAAAGCTTTGAAAGATGTGTTTGAAGGGGAGTATAAGTAGAATTTTTTAAGAACCTAATTTTTTCTTTTCTCTTGCAGGAATATAAATTGTTTTTTCGTTTCTCACAAATACCATTCCATCTACTTCAGCCATATTCGGAACAACCGCATTTGCTCCTATGACCGCTCCTGAATTAAGAAGGCTTCTTGCTCCAACAACTGCTTCCACTCCAATAAGAATTGGTAGTTTTCTGTATTTTTCTTCATCAGGAAATTGATGCGGTTTGTGAGTTTCAGGATCTATCACAATAGAGGGTTCTGTTCCAAGAGGATGATTAAAAACATCAAGTCCTACCGACATTCCAGTATATGCTCCGACAATCATATTATGAACTGATCTTGCATGAAGATAAATTTGTTTTCTTCCCTCTTTTCTTAGTGGTCCGCCAGAAATAAAACATCCTTTAATTTCAGGAACATTTGAAACAACAGTATTTTCACCTATAAAAGTAGATCTATTACTTGATTGTATTTTACTGTACTC
>DAOVMP010000038.1 GCA_030630695.1 Candidatus Woesearchaeota archaeon | reverse complement strand
TCTTTTTGAGTAAATATTCCAAATCCATGTATTTTGCTCCTTTTCTTATGTAAAAAAGTCATTTCTCCCACTTCCCAACAATCCATACAAGAACCATCCCAATAATCAAGAACAAAGCTACTAAAAACCCCGAAGAAAAGCTCCATTCCATTCCAGAATATACAACTTTCTCAAAAGGTAATCGTAGAGCGCCTATCATCAAGCCCACTAAGAACCACATTGTCTTAGAATGATGTTTTCGAAGTAAATAAGCTAAAACCCGTGAAGATATAACTAAACTAATTATCGCTCCAACAAGAAAAGAGAAAATATAACCGAGTTTTAACCCTCGTAGCGCTTCTAACATGAATTTATACTGTCCTAACATTAGTAACATAAACGATCCTGAAACTCCAGGAAGAAGCATTGCTGTGATAGCAATCGCTCCGCAAATAAATATAAACCAATATGATGGTGAAGTCGAAAGTGCAGTTAGTCCAACAATTAAAAAAGCAATAATAAATCCAATCAATCCAAATGATTTTTCTAAATAATTTGATTTCTCTATTCGATTATAAACTAGTTTTACAGAAGCTAAAATCAAGCCAAAAAAGAATGCATAAATAAAAGCAGTGTAATTATCTAATAAATGTGGAATAATAAGTGAACCTATTCCAAATGCAAGTAAAATACCAATTCCTAATGGAATAAATAGAGCAAAATCGATTTTTTTAATTGATAAAATACTTTCTTTAAGTTTAAAGCGAGATAAAGGTTTGATAAAATCAGTTAATCCTTTAATTCCATGTATAAGTCGTTGATAAATTCCTGTAATCAGAGCCATTGTTCCGCCAGATACGCCGGGAATTATGTCTGCTCCACCCATTAGCAAACCTTTTAAGAATGTCTGAAACTTTTCTCCAATTTGTATACCTTTTCCAGAAATCGATCCTTTTTTTGATCTGAAAAGTTTCTGAGCATGCTCGAGAAACTTTGTTTCTCGACAAAGTTTCAAACTTTTTCCAAAGAACATTTCTTCACCTTATCTTTCAAATATGAATGTTTAAACAAATCTTTTTCTAAATAGTTTTTAATCAAACGATGGGGATATTTTATCTTAGCACAAATTCGACTTTTACATTTTTTGCATTTAAACACTTTTTTATGTTTTTGTTTAAACTTTTTAACTGCTTCTTTCATTGAAACAGGCGGTCCGGCTATTTCAAAGTACATAGGTAGTTTATCATTCTTCAAAACATACCAAAATTCAGCTTTAGTTCCTTTATCCCATTCCCATCCAGCATCAATAACATCAAATTCTTGTAATCGTTTACTAATAAACTCAAACGCTTTTAATAATTTAGCTCCTATAGGATCTTCTTTTCCAGAAGGAGCTTTTACTTTAATCAAAACCAATTTACCTTTTTTCTTCAATTTAAAAAAATCAACTTTAGTTTTTTCAAAACTTAATATGGATGGTTTTTTAAGAAATTTCTTAGCAGCAACCATAAATCGTTCCATCATTTTCATATTCAAGGCAGCTGCCGCATTGCGATCTGGCTGTACAGGATCGATTACAATAAGAGGCCCTTGAATTTTGCTTTTATTAAGTACAAATAAAGCTTTTTTACCTATTTTTCCAGAATAATCGATTATAACTTTAGGTTTCCATTTAAGTGAAGCGCGAAGCAAAGGTATTAACCCTTTATAGTATATAACTAATATATCTATTACATGTCCGGAAAATCCATGAATATAACTCTCAGCTCCATAACACCCTGAAGCTTTGCAGAATTTCTTAGCTAGGCGAATATCATTTTTATATTTAGAACCTTTTGAATTTACCCAGTTAACATGTAGTGGGGAAAAATCTGTTACATTTACAGCTTGACTCATTCGTTTGATATCTAATACAGGAACTATCTCAAATTTGAGTTTATTTCTAACCCAATAATAGTCTCTACTTCCATGAATCAATTCAGGTTTGAACTTCTTAAGCACTTTTAAAAGTAATTTACTCAGATCTGAATCAGCATATTTAAGATTAAATTTGACAAATATGTCTACATCATAATCTCCAGAAAGCCAGGTATTTTTGGCATAACTGCCTCCAGCCATAGCCCTGGCTTTAATCTTTTTAGATCGAATTTCTTTATTCAGATTTCTAATAAATTCCTCTACTTCTTCAACATCGTCTTTCTCTGGCTTTATATCTAAAAGCACTTTATCAAGTATTTTCTTCATTATATCTAGTATTCGTTGTTTTCCTTATTTAATAGTTATGGTATTTATTATATCCCGTAAATATAAAAATGTTTTTATATAAGAACAGGTAATACTAGTTAAAAAGAGGTTTAAGCTAGATGGAAGCATTATCTATTATTACTTCGATTTCAGTACTATTATTAGTAGGAATTATAGCTTCTGTGTTAGCTAATAGAGTAAAGCTTCCAGATGTCTTAATATTAATACTATTAGGTTTAGCAGCTGCGTTTATTAAATATCAGGGAAAGCCTTTGATTGAGTTTCCTGCTTTATTCTTGGCTACAATTAGTATTTTAGCATTAGCGCTAATAGTGTTCGACTCTTCAGTTAGGTTGAGATTAAGGGACTTGGATGTTCATTATATGAAGGCTTTGAAATTAGTGATATTATTTTCTTTATTTGTTTTGGTTTTTTTCTCTTTGATTTCGCATTTTGTTTTAGGTGTTTCTTTATGGCTGGCTGTTTTGTTCGCAGTGATGGTGGTTGGAACTTCTCCAGAAGTTGTCTTGCCAATGTTGTCAGAATACAAGGGTGAAGTGTTGAATATTTTAAAATTAGAAGCATTGTTTAACACGCCTTTGACAGTTGTTTTGCCTTTTATTGTTGTTGATTTTATGCGGGGCGCGCCAACAGGTGTTTTGCCGGAATTTATAAACATGTTAACGCCGTTTTTAACAAAATTTATTGCAGGTATTGGTGCAGGTGTTTTTGTTGGGTTAATATTATACAAACTAACTAAAAAAACATATTCTCCAATTTATTCGCCTTTAGCTGTTATTGTTGCAGCTATGTTAACTTATGTTTTATCAGAAAACTTGGGTGGTAACGGTGTTTTAGCTGTTACAACATTGGGAATTTTTTTCGGTAATGTTGCTTTTAAAGAAAGAAAACCAAGAGCAGGTTTGTTGTCAGCAGAATCGGTCTTGACAAAAGCTTTGTTTATTTTTGTTTTTATTTTAGTTGGAATGACAATTAAAATTCCATTAACAATGGATTTTTTTATTAGATCAAGCATTTTATTCTTATCTTATATCTTAATTAGATTTATCGCAGTTTCGCTATGTTTTAGAAGCAAAGATTACAGTTTTAGAAAAAAATTGTTCATGACTTTTGTTTCGCCTAAAGGAATTTCAACTGCAACAGTGGTTTTTATTTTTGCAATCTACAACATGCCAGGAACAGCATACTTTATCCCAGGAATATCAATTGTTTTGGACATGACTTTAGCATTTATTTTGTTCTCAATCGTAATCTCATCAATCTTTGCCTGGCAGTATAAGAGATTGGTTACTGATTAAGAAAGAATATTGTTTTGATTGTTTATTTTAGTGTTTAGAAGAACAGATTATTAACAGTCTTAAAAGAGGAACTTTATAAAAGTGTTGCGGCCCCATAATTTAGAAAATTTTATTAATTTTTTTCTTTATTTATTTCAGGCAAATGAGAAATAATTTCATTCACTACTTCTTGCACAGTTTTATTATCTGTATGTATTAAACTACCAAAATCAAATTTAGATACTAGATTAAAAACTGCGTTTATTGCATCTTTGCCGAGTGTTTTGTCACGAACCTTGTCACGTTCAATACACTTATTTACATCTGCTTTTAATGTAAAAACATGATGATCACAATCAAGATTATTAATTAAATCTTTTAAATGATTTAAATGATAAAAATTATGATCAAAAATTACGATTTGGTCTTTAAATTTTTCTTTAAACATCGGAAGTTTTTCTTTATTCGCTTTCATAAAATTTTCTTCAGGAATCCACTTATCGCCAGGAACATAATCTAACTTCATATCCTTTAAAAGTTTATCAAAAAAGATTATTTTGGCATTAATTTGTTTAGCAAGTTCTTTTGCTATGGTTGTTTTTCCAACACCTGCACTGCCTCTTAAAATAACTGAGAATTTCATTCTTTCCCCCTGGATATATCTCTTTCAAATCCTTCGTCTTTGAGAAATTGTAATCCCCTTCTTCTATCTTCTTCTAATGCATCAACAGAATGAGCATCAGTTGTAAAATATAATTTTTCAGATTTATCTAAAACCGTCATAACACCATCCATATTCGCATTTCCACTTAAAACAGATTTACAATTAAACTCAACACCAATACCGAATTTATTTGCACACTTAACTATTTGTCCTACATTCATTGGATCTAAATGGAAATCATACGGATGACCAATTATCCTAATCGGGTATTTTTTCATTGCATTAATAAATCCTTCTGTAACTTTTCTAGGATCTCCAGTATACGCAGAACCGTGCAAAGATAAAATGATGAAATCAAAGTATCTTTCCTGAATATCACTCCTAATATTACCTTCTTCATCTAATATATCTGCTTCAACACCGAAACCTAAAATTAAATTTGTACCATTATCGTTAATATTTCTTGCACTAGGATCTCGTCTTGCCCCATTTCTACCTAAACTATACATATTTTTCTCTTCAATTGTACAATGGTCTGTTATCATTAATCTTTCTAAACCGATTGATTCGGCTTTTGAGATCATTTCTTCAACAGTATTCTCCCCATCAGACCAATCACTAGTATGACTATGATAATCAGTAGTCCAAGGATTGTTTCTAAACTTTAGTATATTTGACATATTATACTATAACAAATTACGGTTTATAAAGCTTCGGTTTTTTAATCACTTACAGATGACAAAAGGAATAGTACGATTAAAGAGAGGATTTATAACCAGTCTCTAGAATATACGTTATCACAAAATATCAAGCACTTCATCTATCTTCCGTATCAAATAAGTTGGTTTTTCTCGTTTTAATCTTCGAGCACCATGTAGAATATTAATCAAAGCAATTGTTTTAACTTTTGCACGGCGGCCCATTTTAATATCTTTTGGATGATCGCCTACATATAGAACTTCAGATGGTTTAACTTTTAGAGTTTTCATTGCTTTAAGCAATAAATAAGGATGAGGTTTTACTTTATCTGTTTTCTCAGTGCTTAGAACAACATTAACTTTAACTCGATGCTTTCTAAGACTATACAAAATACAATCTTTTAATTCATTTGAGATTATTCCGGTTTTGATTTTGCGTTTTTTAAGTTCTTTAAGTAAATTTTTGCCTGTAAATTTTGCAAAGCGTTCTGTTTCAATGAAATTTTGTTTATATTTTTGCATAGTTTCTTTGGCAGAATAAGGCGAATGTTGTTTAGCTAACTCCCGCGCAGGCGTTCCAAATATTTTTTGAAGTGAAAAAAGAATTTTGATAAAATTAACATTATTCTCCCGAGAAAACCGCCATAGCATACGAAGCTTTTGCCATAAACTATTAACAAGGGTCAAATCAAAGTCAAATATTACTGCTTTTATCATATTAGAATTTCCAAATTTAGGATTATTTAAACATTTCTAAAAGAAAACTCTTTTATACTAGAAAATCATACATCTGTTATGGCAATTCTAGTTGGACCAGCAGGTATTGGTAGCCCCGCATTAAAAGGTCTAGATAAAATTCATAAAGCAGGAATGAAATGTGCAGAAGTAGAGTTTACTCATTCTATTTATATGAATAATAAGATGGCTAAAGAAGTAGGAAACTACGCTAAAAAATTAAATATTACATTATCAGTTCACGCGCCATACTACATCAATTTAGCTTCTGAAAAAAAAGAGGTTATAACTGCTTCTAAAAAAAGAATTTTAAATAGCGCAGAAAGAGCTCATCACTTAAGAGCAAAATATGTAGTTTTTCATGCAGGATATTATGGCAAAAGGAATA